>OMPZ01000124.1 GCA_900313125.1 uncultured Eubacteriales bacterium
CGACGTTTCGATCTCAACAATTTCCATCTGTGGAGTTAAGTATTCTTTCATCGCGATCTCCTCTTCTTTAGTATTTGTGCAGATTGCAGCGCTGCACCGCATTATTTTAGGCACGCTGCATCAAATACGGAGTGCTCCGTAACGATACTGCTGTGCCATAGCGCTGAAAAGTGTATTTCCGAACGACCACCTCGTATCAAACAGTAATCAGTATTACTTGTATAACTGCACCTGATTAAATGCAGCAAAAGCCAAAAAAAGGTGCATTTCTACTACATAAATACTTGTCACTATTTTAACACATACTCACAGCTTTTGTAAATAGAAATTTCATAAATGTAGTGCTTTTTGAATTATTTAACTTTTGCTTCATAACTGACGTACCGTCATTCGCCGAAACGATCAAAATTCTATGAAAATTTACATATTTTTAATTATAAACCGCGCCGATTGTAGTACAATATCGTTTAGGGAAAAACAAAAAAGATGTCCGTTTTAAATAATTTCTCTCAGAGGGAATACCGAAGGGGTGCAGGGGGCGACCGGAAAGCCCCCTGCGATCGGTTAAATCGGAAGTATATAAAACACGCAAATTATCTTTACTAAACCACTCCGCAGTTTTTATTATTTTGAAAGTTGAGGAGTTCTGAATAGTTACAATTTTATTTATCGAGGCAAAATATGTATAGTCCTTATGATGTGCTCGGCGTGAGCAAAAAAGCCGACGCCGCCGAGGTGAAAGCCGCCTACACAAGGCTCGCAGCGGAATATTACCCGGCTCATGACGCAGCTTCGGCAAAAAAAATGAACGAGCTCGACGACGCCTTCGACGAGCTTATGAAAAAACTGAAACCACAGAAAAAATGCGGTGAGAACGCCGCGCCGCAGTTCCCCGATGTGCGAAGGCTCATCTCGGAGAACAGGCTCGCCGACGCCGAGGAGCTTCTCGACGGCGTGTGCGGTCAGTCGCGGGGCGCGGAGTGGAATTACCTCAAATCGCTGATACTTTTCAAGCGCGGCTTTCTCAAGGAAGCGTGCCTGTATATCGAAAGAGCGTTAGACAAAGACGCAGATAACGGCGAATTTGCCGATCTTTACGAAACGCTGAACCCCTCGAAGAAAAAGCTCCCTGGATTCCTGTCGGGCATCGCGCGAAAGCTGCGCCGATGCTGAATTGCGCCCAAGTGACCGCAAAAGGGGGACATATATAATGAAAACAAGCGTCAGAGCCGCTTTCTGCGGGATACTCACCGCGCTTGCCGTGCTGTTTATGCTGCTTGTGCCCGTGCTGCCGATACTTGTGTATTGCTGTCCGCTGCTTTCGGGGTTGTGCGTGGCGTTCGCCGTCGAGGAGTGCGGTGTGCGCCATTCCTTCGGCGTGTTCGCGGCAGCGTCGATACTTTCTCTGATACTCGTCGCCGACAAGGAAGCTGTGATCGTTTTTATCCTGTTCACAGGCGCGTACCCGATCTTGAAAAATATCGTCAAAAGCGTGAAAACGCCCGGTAGGATAGCCGTAAAGCTATTGTTTATCAACGCGGCGGCTGTGGCGTACTACTTCGCCGCGACTGCTGTTTTCGCTGTGCCGCGCGACAGCTTTGGCGACGCGCCCATACTTTTGCTGCTGCTCACAAATGTGATAATGCTTATGTACGACAAGGTTATCGATAAATACTGCCTTGTCTATAGAAATAGATTCAGAGAAAAAATAATGAAAGGCAAATGGTGATCTTTATGAAAAAAATAGGTTTTATCGGCGCCGGAAATATGGCGACCGCAATTATCGGAGGTTTACTCAAAAGCGGCTCGGCTGACGGCGAGCATATAACGGTTTTCGACGTTATGCCCGACAAGCTTGAGCTTATGAAAAACGAGAAGGGTATACAGACCGCGCCCGACGCAAAAACCGTAGTCGAGGTGTCCGATATCACGGTGCTTGCCGTAAAGCCGCAGAATTACGCCGAGGTGCTCGAAAGCATAAAGCTCGCCGTAACGGAGAACAAGGTCATCGTGACTATCGCGGCAGGCATTTCGACCGACTACATAGCAAAGACAGTCGGCGTTGAATGCCCGATGGTTCGTGTAATGCCGAATACGCCGCTTCTGCTCGGCAAGGGCGCGACTGCGCTCAGCCGCAGGAATATTTCCGACGAGGACTTCGCCTGCGTTTACGATATGTTCGCCAACGGCGGTGAAACGGCTATCCTCGACGAGTCGCAGATGAACAGCGTCATAGCCGTCAACGGCAGCAGCCCGGCTTACATCTATCTTTTCGCAAAGGCAATGGTCGATTACGCCGTTAAAGAGGGTATCGACGAGGGCGCGGCTATGAAGCTTGTCTGCGCGACGCTCAAGGGCAGCGCGGAAATGCTCGAAAAATCAGGCGATACGCCCGAAACGCTCATCAAGAAGGTATCCTCACCGGGCGGCACAACGCTCAAGGCGCTCGAAAAGCTCGAGGAGAAGGATTTCTACAATTCCGTCATCGAGGCAATGGACGCCTGCACAAAGAGAGCGGACGAGCTTTCAAAGTAACGCCTGCATATTTTCCTTTCTCACGACATATCCTGTACAAATAAAGAAGTCATGTGAGAAAGGAAACTGCAAATGAAAAGTATAGTGATAGCGCTGCCGCAGCCGGCACCGGAAGAAACACAAACGATCCGTCTTTCGCCGATACAGCGTTTAGGCGGATCTGTTCGCCGATACGGCGTCGCCATAACGATAACGCTGTTTTTGCTGTCGGGTCTCGTTTTCGGCGCGGTCAGATCGTCGCGCACCGGATTTTCCGTCAGCGGCGTGGACAGGTTCCTGATAATGCTGCCGGAAACGCTTGAGGGCAAAACGCCCGTGATGGTTTTCGCCGACTCGTTCTCCGTGTCGTTCCTGTTCGCGGCGGCGCTGTGCTTTCTTGCGCTCACGCCTTCGGGCATCGCGGCTGTTCCGGCACTCGTCTTTTTCAAAGGCTATGAGCTCGGGGTGATGTGCGGCGCGCTTTGCTCCGTAAGCGGATTTACGGGGCTTGCGTATTACATTTCGGTGGTGTTTGCCGGGGCTTTTTTGTCGTCGCTCGCGGTGATATATTTCTCGCAGTACTGCATCGAGTTTTCCTTCTCGATACTGCTTGCGATATTCGGTCATTCCTTTGGCTGTTCTCTTCGCGAAAAGCTGCGCGGGCTCGTTCTCAACGGCTCTTACTCGCTGATAATGCTCGTGTTCGCGTCGCTCACCGATACGCTGCTTTATAATATGATAGGCAGACTGTTCGTATCATTATAAATGATATTTATTAATGTGGCAACAAAATATTAATTTTAATATTTGTAACCGAAGGGGTGCGGGGGCGACCGGAAAGCCCCCGCAAGGTGTCTCTGCTTGAGAAACAGTTTTACTATTTACGATTATTTAGTTGCCAAAGTAATAATGAAAAGGGGTATTTCGTGGCAAGCTATAAAATAAATCCCGACGCCAATTCGGAAAAGCCGATGCGGTCGGTACAGTTTTTCAACCTTTATTTTTCAAATTTCGGGAGCATAATGCTTGCGAATATACTGCTGCTGCCGTTTACGCTGCTCGCGGCTTTGTATGCGGCTGCGTCGTACAAGCTGCTGGGAGGGCTGAATATCCCGATCGCGTCCGCGTCGCTGATAATCCTGAATGCCGGAATGTCGGGCGTCGCGCTCGTGTGCCGATACATCTACACGAAAAAGGAATTTTCCGTTTTTCAGACATTTAAGAAGGGCGTCAAGGAAAACGCCGCGCGCTTCGCCGTTCACGGGCTGATCTTTTACATCGTTTTCGCGATAAGCAGCCTTTCCGTAACGCTTTACCACGGCGGCACTAAAACAAACGGTATTTTCTGGGTGCCGCTCGTAATAACGGCGCTCGTGTCGCTGTTTGTTCTCTTTGCTTCGTATTACATGAACGTAATGACGGTGACGATGGACATATCGCTGCGCGATACATACCGCAACTGCGCGCTGTTCTCGTTCGGTGAGCTGAAAAACAACATCTTCACCACGATCGCCCTCGCGGTCATGGGCGCGGTGATCTTCACTATCTGCTACATCGTCAACAATATGTGGGTGATATTGCTGATACTTGCGCTGCTTCAGGCGTTCGTTATCCCGGCGACCGTCCAGTATATCATCACGTTCTATATCTACGACGATATGGTCGCTATCCTCGACGAGACAAACAGAAACCGCAAAGGCGACGAGCCGCAGGAGGAAAAAAAGCCCTCCATGCCTGTACTCGACAGGCAGGAAGCGGAGGATATCTCGCGTATAGCTTCCGACAGCAAGGACGAGTTTATTTACTACAACGGAAAAATGATAAAGCGCTCGGAGGTCGAAAAGCTGCTTTCCTCCGACGATGAATAAACAAACAGCCCCGGCAAAGGTTTAAAGACCATTCGCCGGGGCGTATTGTTATTTCTTGTTTCTGATGTTTATCAGATATTCTTTTATTTTGTTTCCCATGTTCATTTTTTCGTGATCCTCGTCGCTCCAGACAGTAACTCTGCTGCTGAACTTTGTTATCCTGCTGACAAGGTACTTCTGAGGTCCGCTGAGACTTTCGGCGATGTTCCTCGCCCTCTCTTTCGTCTCCGCTTCGTAGTCAACGATCCTCTTTTTAAGCTGCGACGGGGTTGAGGCAACAGCCTGATACACCGATTCGCCGCGCTCGATGAACTCTTTGTTCGCGTTTTCAATCTTATCGAGCAGCGACGTCAGGCTCGCGTTCGTCAGAGCGTAGTCCGCGCCGAAGATACCGATAAGTATCAGCGCCGCCGTTTCAAACGCGACTGAGGGTATTATCTCGGCGGCAATGTCCATCAGCGGAAAAACGAACCGCACGAGCAACACGCCTGCAAGACCGAAGAAGACGCTTGCGGGCAGACATATCCTTCCGTTTATATTGAGCGGAAAATTGCTGTAATCCCACCAGCGCGCGTGGAAAATCGTCTCCATACTCCAAGACGTCACAAATTCAACTATCGCGCTGCCGATCATACATACGAAAAACAGCTTGACGGTCGAGATATCGCCGCCCATGAATATCGGCACATGGTGAACGAGAAACTGCAGGAAAAGTATGCTGAACCCGTAGATCGGGCAGATCGGTCCGAAAAAGAAACCTCTGTTCTGAAAGCACTTTTCCTCAAACGGAGTGTATATCATTTCCCACACCCAGCCAACAAAGCTGTAAAACATGAAAAACACAACTATCTGTGAAATACTCATAAATCACCGCGATCTAAAAAATGCATAGCCGAAATACGATCATTTTGCTGCGCTGCGGAAAACGCCCGTAACGATGCTCTTGAGCTTTTCGGCGTCGCTGCCTGTGAGCTTGCCGCCCTTCTTGAGTACCTCAAGCAGCTCGGGAGCCTGCTTTGCAACGCTGTCGATCGCCTGTGAAGTCGCGACTGTCCTTACAGCCGGAGGAAGCTTGTCGAGCACCTCCTTCGGTATCATAGAGACGATAGCGTCAGCAGCCTTATCGCTGCCGCCGGAAGTACCGCCTGCGTTTTTGAGCATATCCTGACCCATCTGGGCGAGTGAACCAAGATCCATTGTACATATCTCCTTTCAAACTTCTGTTGTTTTCGGTAAAGCTCCTTCGCAAAAATGCGGAGACCCTCATACCGTAATCATTATAATTAAATCATAATTTTGCTCAAAAGTCAACCAAAAAAGGAATAACTGTTATTTTTCATTTAAAAGGCACAATATGCGCTCGTGCAGTAAAGTTCTCCGACAGCAAAATCACATACATTAATGAAAAACAACGGAGCATGAAACCATGCTCCGCAATTCTTTTATTTATGCTTCGGGGAAGAATACTCCCGAATTTTTAACGTAGTCTATGAGACCGTTGGCTGTATTTACAGCGTCCTGCTCATCCTTGCCGACGCCCGTGAAGTAGATCTTGATCTTCGGCTCTGTGCCCGAGGGTCTTACTATGATAGCGTTGCCGTTTTCGAGGAAGAAGGAGAGAACGTTCGACTTCGGAAGGTCGATCTTCTTTTCCTCGCCCGTCTCGTAGTTCTTGTCGAACTGGAGAAGATAATCGGCGTGGCGCGTGATCTTGTAGCCCGCCATCTCGTCCGACTTGAAGTTCCTCAGGTTCTCCATGATGTTCTTCATCGTCTCCATGCCGGACGCGCCGTCAAACTCAAAGCTGAGAGTGATGTTCTTGTAGAAGCCGTACTGAGCGTAAAGACCGTTGATGACCTCAACGAGCGACTTGCCCTGCTTCTTGTAGTATGCTGCCATCTCGGCGATGAGCATCGACGCAACAACGGCGTCCTTGTCTCTTACATAGCTGCCGGCAAGGTAGCCGTAGCTCTCTTCAAAGCCGAACACATATCTGTTCTCCTCGTTTTTCTGCTCAAGGAGAAGTATCTGCTCGCCGATATACTTGAAGCCGGTGAGAACGTTCTTTACCTCTACGCCGTAGTTTGCGGCAACACGGTCAACGAGCACGCTCGTAACTACCGTCTTTACCATAACGGGATCCTTCGGCAGCGTGCCGAGCTCGATGCGGCTCTTGAGAATGTAGTCGGTGAGCATGATGCCCGTTTCGTTGCCTGTCATAAGGCGGTAGCCGTCGCCGTCGGGAACAGCGATGCCTACTCTGTCGCTGTCGGGGTCGGTAGCGAGAAGAAGATCGGGCTTTACCTCCTCACATACCTTGAGACCCTCTTCAAGAGCTTCTCTGATCTCCGGGTTCGGATACGGGCAGGTGGGGAAGTTGCCGTCGGGCAGCTCCTGCGACTTAACGATATGTACGTCCTTAACGCCTGTTCTGTCAAGGATCTTTCTTACGAGCTTGTTGCCCGCGCCGTTGAGCGGCGTGTAAACGACCTTAAGGTCGGAGCCTTCGCAGATGCCCTTGCGGATAGACTGCTCCTCTACCTTTTCAAGGTAAGACTCATAGAACTCGTCGCCGATGTACTCGATAAGACCGCTGTCGAGAGCGTCCTTCATGCCGATAAGCTTTACGTCCTTAAAGCAGTCGAGCTTCTGTATCTCGCTGTAGACCTCGTTTGCGGCGTTGTCTGTCATCTGGCAGCCGTCCGAGCCGTAGCACTTGTAGCCGTTGTACTTCGACGGGTTGTGGCTCGCCGTCACCATGATGCCTGCCTGGCTCTTGAAGTATCTTACCGCGTAGGAAACTACCGGCGTAGGCTGGAGCTCCTTTGAAAGGTGTACCTTTATGCCGTTTGCGGCAAGAACCCTTGCAGCCTCGTCCGCGAACAATGGCGAGTTTATTCTCGAATCGTACGATATGGAAACCGACGACTCGCTGTAATGCTTCTTGAGGTAGTTTGCAAGACCCTGTGTTGCAACTCTTACCGTGTAAATGTTCATTCTGTTCGTTCCGGCGCCGAGAACTCCGCGAAGTCCCGCCGTGCCGAACTCAAGCGACCTGTAAAAGCGGTCGTAAATATCATCATCGCTGCCGGCTACGCTCTTGAGCTCTTCTGTAAGAGCAGCGTCGTCTACAGCATTTTCAAGCCATTCTTCATAAAGCGCTCTGATCTTTTTTTCCATAAAAACACATCTCCCTGTCATCAGATCGTAAACTTGTCAAAGCGATAAAAAGCAGCGTTTTTAAAGGGCGGGTCATTATTTCGCCCTTTTCGCTATCATATACTATAGCACAAAATAGGAAAATTTACAATTGGCCGAAAAGAATTATTTGATTTTTATTTTGACAAAAAACTAAAGCTTCCTGCTCATTATATTTCCGAATAAGGAAATATGACACATTTTTGTTTCATCTTTTTCAGTTAGTCACCAAAAATACGGAGAAATTCACGCATTGTTATGTGCAAAATGCAGAATTTGCTTTTCCGCGATACAGTATCGCTTTGCAGTGCGTCTCAGACCGAGTTTTTTTCTGTAATTCCATAATTTCACTTGTATATTACGGGAAAATGTTGTAAAATAGATGTGTACGCATCAAATTGAAGGAGGCATCGCTATGTCCGAAAAGTCCCGGAATGAAGAAAAAGAGAAGGAGCTTTCTCTTGGAAAAACAGATGAGGAAAATGACGCAGAGTCAAAGAATAATACAGCCGAGGGTGAAGATACCCCGCAGGAAAACAGACCCTCCGAAGCCGATAACGAAGAAGCTGACGAAAAGGAAGCCGAGCCAAAGCCCGTACTGCCGAGAAAAAGAAAGATTACAAAGAACATACAGCTTTATGTTTCATGCGGCGTTGTGATATGCGCGGTGCTGACTCTGATAGTCTGGAGCCTTTTCTTTGACCAGAATATCATCGGCGAATGGCATTATAACGCGGAGGGCTCGTATACCGAGACTTCCGACGATCCCGAAGCCGCCGAGAGCGCCGATGACGCTTCCGAGACGAAGGAATATAATGAAAGTATAACGTATGAGTTCACCGACGACGGTGTCTGCCGTGTAACGCTCGGCTCTATGACGCTTGAGGGTACATATCAGCTTGCCAGCACGAAGGACGACGGCAATCTTATGTCAGTAAACGTTGTCTACAACTATTCGCCCGTGTTCTACGGAACATACGTCTACAAGGTCAAGGGCAACCCCTTCACGGGCAAGAAGCTCGTGCTGACCGACAGATACAGCAGCTCCGAGGATCAGATACTGGAGGAGGGCGCTGCGGAGGATCTGCTCGTACCCTTTGAAAATGGTGAGCTTGACGAGAACCTGACAGGAGAATGGTACGATCCCGTTAATGAGATCACTTACCAGTTTACACCCGACGGCTACATGATAAGATCGACGTCCGACGGCTTTACAATAAGGAACGTTTATACTGTCATGTCGGAAGGAGTACTTCTCGTGACTTATTACAGCGACAAGGAGCAGTCCGACACGCTGAGCTATCAGTATAACGACGGTGTCCTTGCCATCGACGGCTACGAGCTTACAAAGATAAGCGGCTGATATGTATAATAAATAAACCGCCGCGCCATGAAGCGGAAAAGATCTTCGCGCGCGGCTTGTGTAAAGGTGTGTATTAAATGGAAACAGAACGCAGATGTGAGGAGCTTAACAACCATGACGTTTCTCTGCTTGTAGAGGAGCTGCTCGACAGCTACTGCAACTACGAGCTCACCTGCCGGATAGATAAACACAACATGGTCAACAAGGGCGTACTCGTGAGCATCGTCGAGGAGCTGAGGAAAATAGTTTTCCCCGGGTTCTTCGACAACAACAAGGTGCGCAGCGAGTATTCGCGCTACCTTGTCGGCGAGAAGCTTGAGTACGTTCAGTATAATCTGAAAAAGCAGATCGCGAAGGCTCTCGACAACGTAAAAGATGAGGACGACACCCGCGAGGACGTTATCGAAAAGGCCGACGAGATCACCTATAAATTTTTGCAGACGCTGCCGAAGATCAGGGAGTATCTCGCGACGGACGTTCAGGCGGCCTTCAACGGCGACCCCGCCGCGTTCAGCACCGACGAGATAATCTTCTGCTACCCGGGAATGCTTGCGATAACGGTATACAGGATAGCCCATGAGCTGTACACGCTCAACGTGCCGCTCATACCCCGTATAATTTCCGAGTATGCCCACAGCATCACCGGTATAGATATCCACCCCGGAGCCGACATCGGCAAGTATTTCTTTATCGACCACGGAACGGGCGTAGTTATCGGCGAAACGACCGTCATCGGCAAGAACGTCAAGATCTATCAGGGCGTTACGCTCGGCGCGCTTTCCACAAGAAAGGGTCAGCAGCTTCGCGGCACAAAGCGTCACCCCACGCTCGGCGACAATGTGACGATCTACTCCGGCACCTCCGTTCTCGGCGGTGAAACGGTGATCGGCGACGGAGTTACTATCGGCGGCAACGCGTTTATTGTCAGCTCCGTGTCGAAGGGCACAAAGGTCAGCGTAAAAAATCCGGAGCTTGAGTTTATCCGTCCGGAAGAAACGGAATGATAATGATGAAGAAAAAAATACGGCTGCTCGCCGTGCTGACGGCTTTCGCGGTCATCATGAGCGCGCTTTCGGCGTGCAGCCTGAAGCTTACCGTTGACGACGACGAGACAGCAGTCTCGTCGCAAAGCGGCGGGGACGAGGGAAACGAGAGCACGTCCGCAAGAAACGTGTCTGTCTCGATAATACAGTATTCCGACTATTCGTCGCTCAACGAGTGCTGCAGCGGCATCACGAAAAAGCTCGACGAAGCAAAGATCGGCTACGAGGTCACGGTCGGCTCGGAGCATAACGAAGCGAGCGACTGCGAAGAAAAAGCGCAGGATATCGCCATAAACAGCTCGTGCGACCTTGTCATCGCGATAGGAACGCCCTGTGCCGAGACTGTCTGCCCGATCATCAGGTCGGCAGGCAGAATGCCGGTCGTGTTCTGCGCCGTGACCGACCCCGTCGGGATCGGCATAGTTGACAGCACTTCGTCGCCCGGAGAAAACTGCACCGGCGTTGCCACAGCGTTCGATATCGACGAGCAGCTCAACATGATAAACACCTTCCAGCCGACGATAACGAGACTCGGAGTGATATACACAGAGTCGGAGCAGAATACGGCCGCTCAGCTCAAAACGCTCAAGGAGGGCGCGGAGAAGCTCGGCATCACCGTCTATGCGGAGCCTGCCGACGACCCGTCGAAGCTTTCGGAGATAACGAAGGAGCTAATGACGAAGGTCGAAGCGATAGTTCTTCTGCCAGACAACATGATCGCGAAAAATTCGTGGAATATCACGAGCCAGACGATCGCCGGTATGATACCGCTGTACGGCGTGAACCTTTCACAGGTGCAGGAGGGCGCGCTTGCCGGCTACTGCTACGACTTTTCGGCGCTCGGAGCGAAGGCAGCCGATAAGGCGATAGATATACTTCACGGCGAGAGCGCGGCGGATATGTCCGTTTCCGTGGAGCGCAGCGGTACGCTGTATGTAAACAAAGACCGCCTGAAGGACCTTGAGATGGAGATACCCGACGAGTACAAGCAGGCGGCGAACGAGGTAGCCACTTCTTACGAAAAATGATATATAAGGAGGCGTAAAAATGAAGATCAGAGAATCGGCAGAGGATTATCTTGAGACGATCCTTATCCTGAAAAACAGAAACGGCGATGTAAGGTCGATCGACATTGCGACAGAGCTGGGATATTCAAAGCCGAGCGTCAGCATTGCGATGAAGAACCTTCGCGAAAACGGCTACATCAGCGTTGACTCGAAGGGCTACATCACGCTTGAGGAATCGGGCAAGGCGATCGCCGAGAAGATATACGAGCGGCACACGTTTTTGTCGGCGTGGTTCATCGAGCTGGGAGTAGACCCGAAAACAGCGGTTGAGGACGCCTGCCGTATGGAGCATATTATCAGCAACGATACGTTCGCGGCGATCAAAAAGCACGTAAAGCGTGTTAAAGGTGAAAAGTGACCGTATGGTATATGCCCTCTCTGAGGGCATATTCTTCGGATCAAACGCATAGCTTTGTTGGAGATATAGGTAAATATGGATCATTCTGTTTATGATGTACTTTTTCTGTTTATTATATACGCCTTTATGGGCTGGTGCGTTGAGGTCGTTTTTCACGCCGTGGTAAAGGGCAAGTTCATCAACCGCGGCTTTCAGATAGGTCCCATTTGCCCGATATACGGTTTCGGCGCGCTGTCGGTGATCCTTTTCCTCGAGCCGCTCAAAGCGTATTGGGGTCTTTTCTTCGCGGCGTCGGTCGCTTTCACTACGCTGATAGAGTTCATCGCGGGCTTTCTGCTCGAGAAGCTCTTTCACGAAAAGTGGTGGGACTACTCAAACGAGCCGTTCAACATCAAGGGCTACATTTGCCCGCGCTTCTCGCTGATGTGGGGCTTCGCCTGCGTTATCGTCGTTTACGTCGTTCACCCGACCGTAATGGCGTTCGTGGGGCTGATACCCAAAACGCTGGGGATAGCGCTGCTTGCCGCTTTTTACTCCGCGTTCGCGGCAGACCTTGCCGTCACCCTGATAAACGTAATGCATATCAGGAGCAGCCTGAAGGCTATCGCCGAGATCGAAGGCTCGCTTGAAAGGCTTTCGGTGTCTATCGGTACAAATCTCAGCGATTCAACGCTCGCCATAGTCGATAAGACCGAAAAGCTCAAAACGGAGCTTGACGAGAGACAAGCCGAGCTCAAGGAGGCTGTCGAAACAGCGCAGTACGACCTGAGAGACGCCAAGATAAAGAAGCAGTCGCAGAAAAAGCTCGAAGAGCAGCGCCGCCGCGAGGAATACGAGAAAATGGCGGAGAAGCTCAGACAGTACAAAGAAAACGTATCGAAGCGCAGCCGCAGACTTCGCGCGGCATTCCCGAACATCGGTCAGGGGAGATACAAACACATTTTCAATGCGCCGCACGGTGATAAATAACGCTGTGTGCGTTACAAAACCCGTATCAAACGGACGGAGGTAATATATTTGTCAGATTTAAAAACCGAGATCAACAAACGGCGAACATTCGCCATAATTTCCCACCCGGACGCCGGTAAAACTACGCTTACCGAAAAGCTGCTCCTTTACGGAGGCGCGATAAATTCGGCAGGCGCGGTAAAGGGCAAGCACTCCGCAAAGCACGCCGTTTCCGACTGGATGGAAATTGAAAAGCAGCGTGGTATTTCCGTTACCTCGTCCGTACTTCAGTTCAGATACAACGGCTATTGCATAAACATTCTCGACACCCCCGGTCACCAGGACTTCTCCGAGGACACCTACCGCACGCTCATGGCTGCCGATTCCGCAGTCATGGTCATCGACGGGTCGAAGGGCGTTGAGAATCAGACGAAAAAGCTTTTCAAGGTCTGCGTTATGCGCCATATCCCGATCATCACGTTCATCAACAAAATGGACAGAGACGCCCAAAGCCCGTTCGACCTTCTCGAGGATATCGAAACGGTGCTCGGGATAAACACCTGCCCGATGAACTGGCCTATCGGCAGCGGCAAGGAGTTCAAGGGCGTTTACGACAGGAAAAGCGAAAAGGTACTCGCCTTCACCGCCGCGATGAACGGTCAGAAGGAGGTCGAGAAAACCGAGATCGCGCTCGATTCGCCCGAGTTCGACGAGCTTGTCGGCTCGTATTACAAGCAGGATCTTCTCGACGAGATCGAGCTGCTTGACGGCGCGGGCGACAACTTCGATTTGAGCGAAGTCCGCGCGGGACGTCTCACTCCCGTTTTCTTCGGCTCGGCGTTGACAAACTTCGGCGTAGAGCCGTTTTTGGAGGAGTTTTTGAACATAACGACTCCGCCCCTGCCGCGTGAAACGAACGTATCGACAGTCGATCCGGTAAACGACGATTTCTCGGCGTTCGTTTTCAAGATACAGGCAAACATGAACAAGGCTCACCGCGACAGGATAGCGTTCATGCGTATCTGCTCGGGCAAGTTCGACAAGAGCATGGAGGTCTACCACGTTCAGGGCAACAAAAAGCTCAGGCTCTCGCAGCCGCAGCAGCTCATGGCTCAGGACAGAGAGATAGTCGAGGAAGCGTACGCCGGCGACATCATCGGCGTGTTCGACCCGGGCATCTTCTCGATAGGCGACACGGTCTGCGCGCCGGGCATGAAGGTGCAGTTCAAGGGTATCCCGACCTTTGCGCCGGAGCATTTCGCGCTTATCCGCCAGAAGGACACCATGAAGCGCAAGCAGTTCGTCAAGGGTACGACTCAGATCGCCCAGGAAGGCGCGATACAGATGTTCCAGGAGCTTGGCGGCGGTATGGAGGAGATAATCGTCGGCGTTGTCGGAACGCTCCAGTTCGACGTTCTCAAGCACCGACTCAGCAGCGAGTACAACGTCGAGATAATCATGGAGACGCTGCCGTATCAGTTTATCCGCTGGATAACGAACGCCGTTATCGACCCGAAAACGCTCGACCTTGCGTCCGACACAAAACGTATCCAGGATCTGAAGGGCAATTATCTTCTGCTCTTCACGAGCCAATGGAGCATCAACTGGGCGCTTGAACACAACAAGGGGCTGATGCTCGAAGAGTTCGGCTCAAAATAATTTCTGTATATTTTTGCGGTTTCTGCAATTTTCGACTCGCCGCCGAATATAGATTTATCATGATCTATATTCGGCGGTGATATTTTATGTTAGAGACAATAATTTCTTTTTTGAGCAATTTCGCACTCGTCGCGCTTCTGCACGTCGTGGGGGCAGGCTCGTTCCCTAAGCCTCTCTCTCCGAAGGAGGAGAAGCGTCAGCTTGAGCTGATGAGTGCCGGCAGCAGAGAAGCGAGAAATACGCTGATCGAGCATAATCTGCGACTCGTTGCCCACATCGTGAAAAAATACAGCAACATTCCCTGCGACAGCGACGACCTTGTTTCCATCGGAACGATAGGTCTCATCAAGGCGATCGACAGCTTTGACAACTCGAAGAACACGAAGCTGTCAAGCTATGCGTCGCGCTGTATCGAAAACGAGATACTTATGTATTTCCGCAGCCGCAGGAAAAACGCGCTTGACATCTCTCTCGACGACACGATAGATACCGACAAGGACGGCAACGCCCTGACGCTTATAGACATTCTCGCCGACGAGGTCGATATCCCCGAGCAGACTGCGATAAAGATCAACTCGGAGAAGGCGGCGCAATATCTGCAAGACCTGCCCGATCGCGAGCGCGAGATAATAGTGATGCGCTTCGGTCTCGACGGCAGCGACGCGCTCACTCAAAAGCAGATAGCGTCTATGCTCGGGATATCGCGCTCGTACGTCTCGCGGATAGAAAAGCGCGCCGTAGAAATGCTCGCGGAAATGTTTGGCGAAACAAGGTAAAGCTGCGATAAAAGATTAAAGAAATGTAATTTTTATGATATTTAGTGTCTATTGCTTTATCAGGCAGTATGTGGTAAAATGATAAGAAGAGTTGTCGGCATCTGCCGATAATACAAAATAAGCCACCGTGAACAGGGGCAATGTTATCAGCTTAAAGATCATTAGATATCTGATCTGAACTGAAAACAGAAGAATGAATATTGAAGGCTCGGCGACCTCTCAGTCGCTTCGCTCCCGATCATACATACAGTATCTTGAGATCATAATAATAAAACAGCGCAGCGATCTTCCGATATTATTCATTCTTCAGTCTTAAGTTTTCAGCCTTAAATTGATGACATTGGGAACAGGGGTACTTTTATGAGCAGCAATAACGTTAAAGGCCACTCTAAGGAGGAGCGCGACGCTTTCATCGCAAAAATGCGCGATGCCCGCGAGCAGTGCTTTGCTATACTTTTTGAAATGACATTTACCGACGACAGCTATCAGGATATCCTCGATACGGCAGTTGAATCGCGCCTTATCGTTGCGGATGAGTTTACGGTAAAGATACTAGAATATTTCACGAACAACCGCGAGTCGGTCGACGATACGATAAAGTCGAACCTCAAGGGCTGGACTTTCGAGCGGCTTGCGCGCGTTCCGCTCAGCATACTTCGCCTTGCGCTTTGCGAGCTTGCCTGCTGCAAAACGCCCGACAGCGTTGTGATAAACGAAGCGGTAGAGCTTACGAAAAAGTACGGCGCGGAGAAAGAGCCTGCGTTCGTAAACGCGGTCCTCGGCGCGGCGGTACGCAAAAAGAAGGAAAAAACAAACGATGAGCAGTAAGTGGGTACTCGGCATCGACACGAGCAACTACACGACCTCGGCGGCTCTTTTAGAGCTTGAGACCGGCAGAGTCGTCCACAAAAGGAAGCTGCTGCCGGTAGCGCAGGGCGGCAGAGGGCTAAGACAGAGCGACGCCGCTTTTCACCACACCGCGCAGCTTTACCGCGTGATAGGCGAGATGTACGGCGAGCTCGGCTTTACGCCCGAGATAGCCGCGGTAGGAGTGTCGGCAAGACCGCGCGACGCCGAAGGCTCGTATATGCCGTGCTTTACGGTCGGCGTCAATACGGCGTATTCCATAGCGTCCGTGCTTGGCGTTCCCGTTTATGAGTTTTCTCACCAGGCGGGTCACATCGCGGCGGCAGTTTACTCGTCGGGTCACAGCGAGCTTTACGAAAAGCCGTTTGCCGCTTTTCACGTTTCGGGCGGCACGACCGAAGCTGTTCTCGTCACGCCCGATGACGAGCATATTTTCAAAGCCGAGATCGTCGGGAAAACGCTCGACCTTCACGCGGGTCAGGCGGTAGACCGTGTCGGCGTAAAACTGGGTCTGTCCTTCCCGTGCGGCGCGCAGCTTGAAAAGCTCGCGCTTTCGTGCGATAAAAAAGTAAACGTCAGGGTCTGCGTAAAGGGCAGCGACTGCTGCCTTTCGGGTATCGAGAATATATGCTCGAAAATGGCGGAAAATAATATTGACCGCTCCGAGATCGCGCTGACCTGCCTGATGTTTATAGAAAAAACTCTCGAAAAAATGTGTGAGAACATTTTAGATAAATACGGCAGCCTGCCGGTAATATTTGCAGGCGGCGTTATGTCCGACAGCATCATCAGAGACGCGCTCAAAGCGCGCTTTGACTGTCTGTTCGCGTCCGCCGAGCTTTCGAGCGACAACGCCTGCGGAACGGCTGTACTCACGGCTCGCAAACTAAAGGAGTTGACAAAATGACGGCAAATGTCCTGACCGTTTCTCAGGTCAACAGCTACGTCAAGCAGATACTTGACGGCGATAAAAACATTAAAAATATTTTCGTAAGCGGAGAGATATCAAACTTCAAGGGGCACTACTCCTCGGGGCATTGGTATTTTTCTCTGAAGGACAGTAAAAGCACCATCAGCGCGGTAATGTTTGCCGGCAATGCGTCAAGAGTCCGCTTCAAGCCCGAGGACGGAATGAAGGTCATCGTTTCCGGCAGAGTGTCTCTCTACGAGGTCACGGGGCAGTATCAGTTTTACATCGAAAGTATGCAGCCCGACGGCAAGGGCGCGATCGCGCTCGCGTATGAGCAGCTCAAAAACAAGCTCGAAGCAAAGGGCGTTTTCGACGTAAGCCACAAAAGACCGATCCCGCTCATGCCGCGAAGGATAGGCGTTATAACCTCGGCTACGGGTGCCGTTATCGAGGACATCAAAAAGGTAGTCTCGCGCCGCTGTCCTTTAACGGAGATCTACCTTTATCCCTCCGCCGTTCAGGGCGAAGGCGCAGCCGAGCAGCTTACGAACGGAGTAAAGTATTTCAACAGACAGAAAAACGTTGACGTTATCATCATAGGCAGGGGCGGCGGCTCGTTCGAGGATCTCTACTGCTTCAACAACGAAATGCTGATCTGGGCTATCTACGATTCCGTCATACCGATAATCTCGGCGGTGGGTCATCAGACCGACGTTACCCTCTGCGATTTCGCGGCGGACAAGCGCGCGGCAACGCCCACGGAAGCGGCTGAATTTGCCGTGCCTGACAAAGCGGAGCTTGAAAAGGGCATCGACATACTGTTTGATTATATGAAGTCAAAGGTAAGCGACATTATTTCCGTGTCGTATCAGGATATAGACAGGCTAAACGACTCTATCTCCTCGCTCCACCCGGAAAAATATATCGAAAACGAGCTGTTATCGGTAAAGCTCGCGGCGTCGCGGATAGATTCCGCCGCCGAAAATATGCTCGCCATAGAACAGGCGCGTATAGACGCACTTGCGAACAATCTCAACGCGCTCAGCCCCGTGCGGCTTTTGCAGAAGGGCTATTCCGTTACGACGAAAAAGAAGAAATGTATAACCTCAGTCGATTCGCTAAAGGCGGGGGACAAGATAGATGTGCGCTTTGCAGACGGCAGCGCGGAATGTATCGTTAATAAAACAAACAAGCTTGGAGGCTAAAGGCAATGAGCAGCAACAAAACGGAATTTGAAACATATACCGAAGCGAAGCTCCGTCTTGAAGAGATCGCAAAGGCGCTCGAAGAGAAGAGCATAACGCTCGAAAGATCAATGGAGCTTTACGAAGAGGGCGCAAAGCTCGTCAAGCTCTGCTACGAAAAGCTTGACAGCGCAAAGCTGAGATTCACTCAGATCAACGATGAGCGGCAGGTGGCGTCGGATGAATAACAAGTACCTTCCGCTTATCGAGGAAAGCCTGAAAACCTTTCTCCCCGATGAGAACTGCCGCGAAAGCAGCGTTATACGTTCGATGAGCTACAGTCTGCTCGCGGAAGGTAAAAGACTTCGCCCGACACTTACGCTTGCGTTTTGCGAAATGCTCGGCGGCAGCGTTTCGGCGGCAATGCCGTATGCCTGCGCCGTTGAGATGATACACGCGTATTCGCTCATACACGACGACCTCCCCTGCATGGACGACGACGACCTTCGCAGAGGGCGCCCATCGAATCATATCGTTTTCGGAGAGGACATCGCCCTGCTTGCGGGCGACGCCCTTCAGTCGCTTGCGTTTGACGTTATGCTGTCAGAAAGTGCGCTTACGGAAAACGGCGCAAACGGCGCGAAGGCGGCAGGGATACTTGCCCGCGCCTGCGGCGCTGTCGGCATGGTGGGCGGTCAGGTGATAGATCTCGAAACGGAGGGCAAGGACCCCGACCTCGACACCATCACCGAGATGTACGCAAAGAAAACGGGCGCGCTTATCAAGGCTGCGTGCCTTATGGGAGCCGTGCTTGCAGGCGCGGACGAGACTGCGCTCGCAGCCGCCGAGACGTATGCCGAAAAGATCGGTCTTGCGTTCCAGATCGTCGATGATATCCTCGACATAGAATCCGATACGGCGACGCTCGGCAAGCCCGTCGGCAGCGACGAAGAAAACGAAAAGGTCAATTACGTTACAAAGGTCGGCGCAGACGCCGGCAGAGAGCTTGTTTCCAAGCTGACAGACGAGGCTCTGAGCGCGCTCGACGCCGTTTCGGCAGATACCGCATTTTTAAAGGAGCTCGCGGTCGGTCTTTCGCACCGCGTGAAGTAAACGGGCGCAAAGCGCCGATCATTCTCAGGAAATTCGGAAGGAATGAAAACTTTTGGAGAATAGCCGGTATAAATATCTTGACAAAATAGATTCGCCTGCCGATCTGAAAAAGCTTTCGATAGACGAGCTTTATATACTGTGCGATGAGATACGCGATATGCTGATAAAGACCGTGTCGCAAAACGGCGGTCATCTTTCGCCGAACCTCGGAACGGTCGAGCTGACCGTCGCCATGCACTACGTCTACGATCTCCCGAAGGACTCGATCGTCTGGGACGTAGGACATCAGGCGTATACGCACAAGATACTCACGGGCAGGCGCGACCGTATGTCTACGATACGTCAGAAGGGCGGTCTGTCCGGCTTTCCTAAGCGTTCGGAGAGCAAGTACGACGCCTTCAACGTCGGTCACAGCAGCACGTCTATATCTGCTGCATACGGCATTGCGCGCGCAAAGGCGCTCAAGGGCGATAATTCCCGTACCGTCGCTGTGATCGGCGACGGTGCTTTAACGGGCGGACTTGCCTACGAGGGTCTTAACAACGCGGGACGTTCGCCGAAAAATTTCACGATAATTCTCAACGACAATAAAATGTCGATCTCAAAAAACGTCGGGTCAATGGCAAAGTACCTCACACACATCAGGATAACGCCCGGCTATATAAAGGTAAAGAAGGCTGTGGAGAAGGTGCTTCTCCACACTCCCCTGATAGGCAATCCGATACGCAGTCTGCTTTTGAACTCTAAATCAAAGCTGAGGATCTCAGTTTACAGAAACACTATATTTGAAGATCTCGGCTTTGTGTATTACGGTCCTGTAGACGGTCACGATATCAGAAAGCTTATCCACGCCTTGAACGCGTCTAAAAACGTGACTCAGGGCGTTCTTATCCATGTCATTACAAAAAAGGGCAAGGGCTACAGCTTTGCCGAAAACGACCCGAAGTCATACCACGGCGTCGGCAAATTCGACATCGACACGGGCGAGCCGCTCTCCTCGCGAAAGGGCTACTCGGCGCGCTTCGGTGAGATAATGTGCGATTTCGCCGGAAAGGACGAAAAGCTGTGCGCCATAACGGCTGCCATGCAGTCGGGTACGGGACTCAGCGGCTTTGCGAGAAAGTATCGCGAGCGTTTCTTCGACGTAGGCATCGCCGAAGAGCACGCCGTGACGTTTGCTTCGGGAATGGCGGCGCAGGGCATGATACCCGTGTTCGCCGTATATTCCTCGTTTTTGCAGAGAAGCTACGACCAGCTTATCCACGACGCGGCGGCGCAGGATCTCCACATCGTTCTCGGAGTTGACCGCGCAGGCATCGTCGGCGACGACGGCGAAACGCATCAGGGCGTTTTCGATGTTGCCATGCTCAACTCGATACCGAACGCTACGGTCTATTCGCCGTGCTATTTTGACGAGCTGAAAGCAGATCTCGACAGGGCTATCTACCACGATACGGGCATTGCCGCTGTCAGATACCCACGCGGCGGCGAGCCGTTCAGACCGCTCGACTACAGAAGCGGCGGAGTCTGTACCGTTTACGGCAGCGGAAAGGCGGCTGTCCTCGTGACGTACGGCAGGCTGTTCGCCAATGCCGTCCAGGCGGCTCAGGTGCTCCGCGACAAGGGCACCGATATCACGATCGTCAAGCTTGAGCTTATTCGTCCGATACCCGAGGAAGCCGTTGAGACGGCAGCGTCGTTTGACCGCGTATATTTCTTTGAAGAGGGCATCGAGCAGGGCGGCATAGGAGAGACGTTCTTCATGCGCCTTCGCGATCACGGCTTCAAGGGCAGCTTTGAGCTTACGGGAATAAAGGATAGATTCGTTCCCCAGTCAACCGTTGACGAAGCGTTTGCAGACCTCGGTCTCGACTGCGCCGGAATGGTCGGCAAGCTTACATGGAACTAAACAATAATTTTTTACGATAAAATACAGAGGTGATCTTTTGCCTGCAAAAAAAAGATTGGACGTGCTGCTTTTCGAGAAGGGCTTTGCCGAAAGCCGCGAAAAAGCGAAGGCTATCATCATGTCCGGCATAGTTTACGCAGATAATCAGAAGGCCGATAAGCCCGGCACGACCTACCCCGAGGACATAAAGCTCGAGGTGCGCGGCAGCACGCTGAAATATGTCAGCCGCGGCGGTCTCAAGCTTGAAAAAGCGTTAAGTGTTTTTCCTATTGATCTGAACGGCGCTGTCGCTATGGATATCGGCGCGTCGACGGGCGGTTTTACCGACTGTATGCTCCAAAACGGCGCGAGAAAGGTCTTTTCTATCGACGTGGGCTACGGTCAGCTTGCGTGGAAGCTGCGTCAGGACGAGCGCGTAGTGAATCTCGAGCGCACCAATTTCCGCTATGTAACGGACGAGCAGATCACGGAAACGGTCGATTTTTTCAGCGTGGACGTTTCGTTTATCTCGCTGAAAAAGATACTCCCCGTTGCACGCGGCTTTATCCGCGACGGCGGTACTGCGGTCTGCCTTATCAAGCCGCAGTTTGAAGCAGGCAGAGAAAACGTCGGTAAAAACGGCGTTGTCCGCGACCCTAAGATCCACGAGAACGTTATAAGAGATATCATCGAATTTGCCGCCGCAAACGGGTATTCCGTTCTCGGTCTTGACTTTTCCCCGGTGAAGGGTCCGGAGGGCAACATCGAGTATCTTCTTTACATATGCAAAAGCGGCGAGACGTCGATCTGCGAAAAGGCGGATCCCGGCGAGGTAGTCAGACTGTCGCACGAAACGCTCGATACGGTGCAGAAGTAACGCACGAGAGACCGGAGGGTCATTCAGATGAAATTGGCTATAATCCCGTACCCGGGGAAAAAGCTCGCGATCGAATATTCGCGCAGGATAATCAGGCATCTTTCGGAGCTTGACTGCACGTTCGCGATACCGAACGCGTTTCGCGATACGATAAAGTGCGAACGTTCGGAGTACTTCAACAATACTTTTGAAACTGTCGAGTCAGCCGATATAGCAATTTCGGTCGGCGGCGACGGCACGATAATACACACGGCGAAGGACGCGGCGCTTCTCGGTAAGCCCGTACTCGGCGTCAACTGCGGCAGAGTCGGCTTCGTAGCCGGGCTCGAGCCGACAGAGCTCGACCTTCTGCCAAAGCTTCTCACGGGCGACTACACCGTTGACGAGCGCATGATGCTCGAGGTGTCGGTCATACAAAACGGCGAAACGCACAAGGCGTTCGCCCTCAACGACGTAACTGTAACTCACGGCGCGGTCTCCAGAATGATAGACCTTGACGTTTATTTAAACGGCGAATTTATAAACGAGTACCGTTCCGACGGCATTATACTTGCCACGCCGACAGGCTCGACGGCGTATTCGCTTTCGGCGGGCGGCCCCGTTATCGAGCCGCACATGAAATGTATCCTGCTCACGCCGATATGTCCGCATTCGCTTTTCTCGCGCTCCGTTCTGGTGTCGGACGACTCCGAGCTTTCCATCTACCGCGGGCGCGACAGCCGCGAAAATCCCTTCGTGACGGTCGATGGGCGGCGCTCCGAGCCGATAGGCGAAAACGACAGCATCGTTGTGAAAAAAGCCGATATCAGCGCGAGATTCATACAACTCAACAGGAAGAATTTTTACAGGATACTGAACGAAAAGCTTATTGAAAGGATGGGCTGAGATGAAACGAGGCAGACAGGAAAAGCTTCTCAACCTTATACAAACGAAGGATATAAGTACGCAGGACGAGCTGATAGCGGAGCTTCGTGCCTGCGGCTATAACGTGACACAGGCGACCGTTTCGCGCGACATCAAGGAGCTGCAGCTCGTCAAAACGCTGTCGCGCTCGGGCAAATACTGCTACGCGCCGTCGGCTGCGAAGGATTCAGACGTAAACAACAGGCTCCGTTCGCTGCTGTCAACTTCGGTGATAGATATTGACTTTGCGGGAAATCTTGTTATAATAAAAACCGAAGCGGGCATGGCGCAGGCTCTCTGCGCCGCGATAGATTCCGCCGAATACGGCGATATCGTAGGCTCGATAGCGGGCGACGACACGATCTTTCTCGCCGCAAAAACGGTCGATACCGCGTCTGCAACGGCGGCAGGCTTGAAAAAGCTGTCTACTATCTGACAGCAGTGAAGGTATTCGTTAAAGAAAGCAGGGTGAACAAATGCTGACAAATATCTACATTGAAAACGTTGCCGTTATCGAGAAGGCAAGCATTGACCTCGACGAGGCGTTCAATATCCTCACAGGCGAAACCGGCGCCGGTAAATCTATAATCATAGACTCGATCAATGCGATAATGGGGCAGAGAATGTCGCGCGACCTGATAAGAACAGGCGCAAAGCAGGCATTCATCAGCGCGACCTTCTCGAACGTGTCAAAGGCGGCGGAGGAAAAGCTTTCCGAGCTTGGCTTTGACTCTGACGACGGCGAGTATATCCTTCAGCGAACGATCACCGCTGCCGGGAAAAACACCTGCCGCATCAACGGGCGTCCTGCCGCGCTTTCGGCATTGCGCGAGGTCAGTATTTTTCTGATAAACATTTACGGTCAGAACGAGGGCTACGACTTCATGACCGCTGACAGCCATATAAAATATATCGACGCGGTCGGCGGCTATCCCGACCTCATCGAGGATTACAAGGAGAAATATTCCGTATACAGCGAGCTGAAACGCCGTCTGAACGCGCTGTCCGACAATATCCAGGACAGAGAGCGGAAGATCGACCTGCTGAAATACCAGATCGACGAGATAGACGAAGCCGAGCTTGAGCCGGGCGAGCTTGAACAGCTCGACGCGCGCCGCAAGATACTCGCAAACGGAGAAAAGATAAAGAACGGCGTCGCGATGTCGTATTCCTACCTTACGGGCGGCGACGACGAGGGCATACTATCGCGTCTTGAGACCGTGGCGGAGGAGCTGTCAGACCTTTCCGCCCTGCACCCCGATCTTGAGCCGATCGCCGAAAGAATGCAGTCGGCTTACGAGGAGCTGAACGACTGCCACTACGAGCTGCGCGACATTTACGACGACCTCGATTTCGATCCCGAGGAGATCGAGCAGGTCGAGGATCGCTGGGAGCTTATCAAAACGCTCTCGCGCAAATACGGCGACACGATAGAGGAGATACTTGAGTTCTGCGAAAGATCACGCGCCGAGCTTGACGATCTTCTTCAGTACGATATAAACAAAGAAAAAACCGAAGCTGAGTTCAAAAAAGCCGAAGCGGCTTTGAAGAAGTCGGCGGACGCGCTCTCAAAGGCAAGGGCAAAGGCGGCGGCGGACTTCTCCGCG
>OMPZ01000026.1 GCA_900313125.1 uncultured Eubacteriales bacterium
GCCTGAAGGTGCTGTGCCTCTTGCAACTGTGCCGTCGATAAGAGTTACTTCTGCTTCTACTGTCGGATTTCCTCTGGAATCGAGGATCTCTCTGCCTACTACCTTTTCAATTTCCAAATAGCTCATTGTAAAACTACTCCTTTGAAAAATTAATTTGTCATATATTGGTGAGATAATTACATATCTCTGCCTGACCTATTTAATGATATCACACATTTTCCGAAAAATCAAGTAAATTCCTTGTTGATTTCCGTTCATATTTACTACATATTTGAAAACTATCGTGACGTATGACTGCAGCGGCATTTAAGCGTTCGTCATTATTGACAAGCGAGTTCGGCAGCGCTTCGTCAATATTTCCACCGATCCGCGCCATGATCCTTCGCACAGCGAAAAAGCACCGTTCACCGTTCTTTTTCGGCAAATAAAAATTAATCGGCTGAAACAATTGTGACAAAATTTTAAGACATCGTATGCGATAATGATATTGACAAATCAGCCAAAAGAGGTGATCTCATTGCAAACGATATATATAGACATTTTGCTGTGCATCAATCTTATCGTCAATTTTCTGCTGCTGTCCGCCGCGGCGTTCTGCACGCACGAAAACACGCCCGTGAAGCGGCTGCTGCTGGGCGCGGCTGTGGGCGCGGTCGGGTCGCTGACGATACTGCTGCCGCCCATGCCGTTTTTAGCGAGCGCGGCTGTGAAAACGGCGGTCGGGGCTGCGACTGTTTTTTCGGCGTTCGGCAGAACAAGTATCAGAAAATTTCTCAAGCTGTGCGGCGTGTTTCTTACTGCGACGTTTTTCTTCGGCGGGATCGTCGCGGCGGTATGGTTTTTGCTCACACCAAAGGATCTCTTTATGAAAAACGGCGTTGTTTACCTCAATATCTCCCCCGTCATGCTTATCATGACGACTGCGCTGAGCTATGGCGCGTTTCGGCTTTTCAACAGGTTTTCCGGGCGCGTGCGGATAGAGGAAAGCGTGTGTATACTCACCGTTCGGCGCGGCTCGGAATATATGCGCGTGCCGGCAAAAATAGACACGGGCAACACGCTGTGCGAGCCGTTTTCGGGGTGCCCTGTGATAGTGGTCGGGCGTGAAACGGCGAGGGCGATAATTCCCGTTCAGCTTAAGGAATACGAGACGGTGACGACGCTCAGGTATCGTCAGGAGGTTTCGGGAGTTCGGTTCGTGCCGTTTACAAGCGTGGGCGGACGAGGCATTCTTCCATGCTTCAAGGCGGACGAGGTTTTCATAAACGACGCGCCCTGCAGCAAATGCGTTTACGTCGCGGTCTGCGAGGAGGAGCGCATACAGGGCGAGCTGCGCGCGCTTGTACCGTGTGAGCTGCTCGATCAATAACGAAAGGACAGAATAACATGAAAAGGTTCATTTCATCAATAAAATCGCTGCTGTACACGATCGGACAGGGGCTTGCCGACGAGACGATATACTATATCAACGGCCCTGAGACGCTGCCGCCGCCGCTCTCGAAGGACGCCGAGCAAAAAATAATGAAAATGATCGTTGACGGCAGCGAAGGCAAGGACGCGCGCGAACCGCTCATCACCCACAATCTTCGTCTTGTCGTGTACATCGCGAAGAAGTTTGAGTCGAGCGCGGCGTCGATAGAGGATCTTATTTCTATCGGCACGATCGGGCTGATAAAGGCGGTGAACACCTTCCGCCCGGAAAAAAACATTAAGCTTGCGACATACGCATCACGCTGCATCGAAAACGAGATACTGATGTTTCTGCGAAAAAGCTCGCAGCTAAAAAACGAGGTGTCCATAGACGAGCCGCTCAATGTTGACTGGGACGGGAACGAGCTGCTGCTCAGCGACGTTCTCGGTAGCGACGCCGACACGGTAAATGCCGAGCTTGAACAGCAGGCCGAATGCACGGTGCTGCTGTCGGCAGTCAACAGGCTCTCCAAAAGGGAGAAGGAAATAATGGAGCTGCGCTTCGGGCTAAACGGCAAAGGCTCGCACACACAAAAGGAGGTCGCCGATATGCTGGGGATATCGCAGTCGTATATTTCCCGTCTTGAAAAAAAGATCATCGGCAAGCTGAGAGCTGAGCTTGAAGATCTTCTTGGAGTAAGATCATAAAAAATGCCGGTCACTTTCACAGCGACCGGCAAAATTATTATTTTGAACGTTTCACGGCGTCTACGAGCGGGAGATACAGCTTGAGCGATATCTCGTTAAGCTCGGAATAAAACGCGACATTCGTGAGGATAACCATTTTAGTATCGGTGTGGTAATCGGCATAGACCTGAGCGGAGTAAGCGTATGTTCTTCCGCTGTGATGCCACAGATTGTCAGACGTGTTCCAGCCGTAATTATAGAAAAGCAGGGATTTTTCGACCGTTTTACGGTCATCGGCGGAGAATATCTCATCGCTCGTCACAAGGCTGAGCCACTTATTTACGTCCTCGACATTCGACACTACGGAGCCTGCCGAGAAAAGATACGGGTAACTGCCCTCCGCGGTGAGCTCCTTTGAATCCTTATCGGAGACGTATTTAAGCTCGTTGAGCGAATAGCCTGTGCAGCAGTCCTTTCCGTCGCCGACGAAATATGTATTCTTCATTCCGGCTTTATCGAAGAAATTCTGCTGGAGATAATCACGGTAGCTCATGCCTGAAAGCTGCTCGATTATCATGCCGAGAAGGTAGTACGCCGAGTTTGAGTACGCATACGTCTCGCCGGGATCGGTGAAGATACCGCCCTCAAAGATCGTATCGACGATAAACTTCTTTGCCTCGTCCTCCGAGCGGTTCGCCGCGCGGATATACGCTCTGAGCTTGACCTGGTCGCCCTCGATAAGCTCCATATAGTCGCCCATTCCGGAGCTCATTTCGAGCAGGTGCTTTACGGTTATCGTTTTCATATAATCGTAGTTATAGCCCGGAAAATACTTGTCTATCGTATCGGAGGTATTCAGCTTGCCCTCCTTCACGAGCTGCATGACCGCCGTGCCGGTAAACTGCTTTGTCACAGAACCGATCTGGTACAGCGTATCGTTCTCGTTGACGTTATTCTTGACGCCCGTTTTGCCGTACGACTTCTCGTAAATTATGCGGTTGCCCGACGACAGCAGGACTGTTCCCGAAAAATCTGGGTACTGCGCGATGATATCATCGGCATTTTTCGCAAGCTCCTCGATCTTCCTCTGCGCAAGCGGACAGGTAGACGGCTCGTTCGAGTTCGGCTCCTCCTCCGTGATCTCGGGATTCTCGGTGAACTGAAAATAAACCTCGCCGTCGGTGAGGTCATCGTTTTGTTCCGCTTTATTCGAGACTGTATCAGCGTCCTCACCGATGTTTTTTACGATAAAATCGGCGCAGCCGCTGAGCACGCTCATTATCATTATCGAGCCTGACAGCATGATCGCAGCTATTCTTTTCATAATTCTTTCCCTTTTCAATGTGATCTATAATCTATGCCACTCGTTATTTTACCAAAGTTTCCGACAATAGTCAACATTTTAATTACGCGTTTTTTGTTTGTTTAGGGCGCAACTTCAGTCCCGCGCGGCTCGGCACGTCCAACGTGCCTACTTTGTTAAAGCCCCAAAGCACAGCGCGATTGGCTGTAGGTCGGTCTCCGCTGCCGCGTCGGTCGATGTACCCCAAGGGCACTTCCTTCGGGCGCCTCTGCGGCGCAGATGTCTCCACTGGAGACCCGCACCGGCGTGTCCGACGTGCTTACATTTTGTTGCGCGCTAATAAGCTGTTTGTAAAAAAACTTATCGCACACAACAACACAAATTTATATACTCGATCTGATTCTTATTTTCCCGTTTTCTTCGCACACTTCAAAATCACAAAAAACAAGACGGATCTTTTGTGTTAAAGTCTCCGTTTACGGCGTACGAAAGGCATTTGAGACCGCCGCGGCATTTTGCCGCGTGTTCGCATGA
>OMPZ01000004.1 GCA_900313125.1 uncultured Eubacteriales bacterium
GCGTTCTACTAATTTTCATATACCTTCCAAACTGGGCAGAAGTATTCATTTACTTCTGCCCGTCCCCTTTTATCGGGGTCCAATACGGTTAGGCACCATATTTTCAAAACAGGTAATTATAATGAAAAACATAGGTCTGTACATTCACGTTCCGTTTTGCAGCGGCAAATGCCCGTACTGCGATTTCTACTCGGTAGCGGCTAAGGAACGCGAACTTGACAAATACACAGCTTTTCTCGAAAAAAAGCTGCGTTCATACGAAGGTAAGTATCACGCCGATACCGTTTATCTCGGAGGCGGCACGCCGAGCCTGCTCGGTACACAGCGGCTTGTCCGCATTCTCGACGCGGCGCGTTCTTCATTCGGCTGCGCTGACGAAACGACGATCGAGGTAAATCCGCGCTCGGCGATGCGACTTGATTTTGCGGCTTTGAGAGAGCACGGGCTCAACAGAGTTTCAATGGGTCTGCAATCGTCGAGCAGCAGCGAGCTTGCTTTGCTCGGGCGCCGTCATACGGCAGACGACGCCGCAAGCGCAGTCTCAAAAATGCGCCGCGAGGGTATCGGTAACATCTCGCTCGATCTGATGCTCGGCATTTCCGGGCAGACTAAAAACAGCCTATGCCGAAGCATCGATTTTTGCGCCGAGCTCGGTGCGGAGCATATTTCGGCTTATATGCTGAAGATAGAGGAGGGCACGCCGTACTTTGAGTGTCGGGAAAGCCTTTCGCTGCCCGATGAGGATGCGGTCTGCGACCTGTACGAGCTGGCGGTGCAGCGGCTTTATGAGCGCGGCTACGCTCAGTATGAGATCTCCAATTTCAGCAAGCCCGGCAGGGAAAGCCGCCACAATCTCAAATACTGGCGGTGTGAGGAATACCTCGGTCTCGGTCCTGCGGCGCACTCTTTCATTGACGGCAAACGGTTTTATTTCGGACGTTCCGTTGACGATTTTTACGCCGATAAGCTGATCTGTGACGGCGAGGGCGGCGGCGAGGAGGAATACATCGCGCTTGCGATGCGCCTTTGCGAGGGCTTGAGCTTTGACCGTTTCAAAGCGCGCTTTGGCAAGCCCTGCGATTCGTCCATTGTCAAAAACGCTGACAAGCTTAAAAACACCGGGCTTATAAACATCGGCGAAAGCGGCATATCTCTCACGACAAAAGGCTTTCTCTGTTCAAACGCCGTTATCGCCGCGCTTCTCTACGATTAGTGTCCATGCGGATAGACGCAAGTACGCGTCGTAAGTTGTTCAAGGTACTGCTCCTGTTGCGCGCGGGTCGGCAGAAGTAACGTATTGGAATTATCCTTCGAGCTTTATTTGTAAATGTAGATCAGTCCGCTTTTTGAACAAAGTAGGCGTGTCGGACACGCCGAGCCGCGCGGCGATGAAGTATCGCCCTACTCAAACTACAACCGCGTAATTGCCCGCCAGCACTTGCCGACCCCGTTAGCGTAAAATTATAGTGGGCAGCGAAAGTATCGAGTAAACCACAATAGAACACCGAGACTTCCGTATTAGACAAAGTAGGCGCGCCGGGTGCGCCGAGCCGCGCGGGACGAGAGTTGTGCCTTAAACAAACCACAACCGCGTAATCGCCCGCGGGCGCCCGCCCGCCTGGGCGGCATTGACAAATCGCTGTAGATAGTGTAAAATACATTATGTGTGATCATGCAGACTGAGCGCGGCGGCGTGATATCTGCGAAATACCAACTGAAAGGGTTGTTGAAATATGAGATATAACAGCACTACGGATAAGAGCATAGTCGTTACTGCGTCGCAGGCTATCGCGCAGGGAATCTCGACAGACGGCGGTCTTTTTGTTCCTATGGAGATCCCGCAGTACAGCATGAGCGATATCGACGCTCTTACAAAGCTTGATTACAGAGGAAGAGCAAAGAAGATACTCGCAGATTACCTCGATGATTTTACTGCCGAGGAGATCGACGAGTGCGTTGAAAAGGCATATACAAAGGAAAAGTTCGGCTCCGACGATCCGGCTCCGCTTTCGTATCAGAAATTCGGCGATGTAGATATGAATATCCTCGAGCTGTGGCACGGCCCTACGTCCGCGTTCAAGGATATGGCTTTGCAGATCCTTCCGCATCTGCTCACAAAGTCGCTCAAGAAAACGACCGATAAGGAGGCTGTTATCCTCGTTGCTACCTCCGGCGATACGGGCAAGGCTGCTCTCGAAGGCTTCAGAGATGTAGACGGCACGAAGATCATGGTGTTCTATCCCGTTGACGGCGTAAGCCCGATGCAGAAGCGTCAGATGACGACTCAGGAGGGTGAGAACGTTGCGGTCTGCGCTATCAAGGGCAACTTCGACGACGCTCAGACAGGCGTTAAGCGTATCTTCACCGACCCCGCGCTCGTTAAAACGCTCAATGACAACGGCTATCTCTTCTCAAGCGCGAACTCGATCAACTGGGGCAGACTTCTCCCGCAGATAGTTTACTACTTCTCGGCTTACTCCGAAATGGTAAACGACGGCAAGATCAAGCTCGGCGACAAGATCAACGTTGCCGTTCCGACAGGCAACTTCGGCAATATCCTCGCGTCGTACTACGCGTACAGAATGGGTCTGCCGATAAATAAGTTTATCTGCGCGTCGAACTCGAACAACGTGCTCACAGACTTTATCGCAACGGGAACATACGACAAGAACCGCAGCTTCTACGCTACGATCTCTCCGTCGATGGATATCCTCGTTTCCTCGAACCTCGAGCGTTTCCTCTATCACATGACAGACGGCAGCGACGCTCAGGTCAAGGAGTGGATGACAGCTCTCAAAACGACGGGCGCGTACAGCGTTGACGACGCTACAAAGGCGAAGATCACCGATATCTTCACGGGCGGCTTCTGCGACGACGAGAAAACTCAGCAGATCATCGGCGAGTTCTTCAACAAGTACGGCTATCTCTGCGACACTCACACGGCGGTCGCAGTCAGCGTTTATAAAGATTACGTCGAGAAAACGGGCGACAAGACCCCGACTGTTATCGACTCGACGGCAAGCCCGTACAAGTTCAGCAAGGCTGTTCTTGAGGCTGTTGCAGACGGCGAGACTCTCCCCGACGACGAGTTTGCGATGGTAGACCTTCTCAGCGAGAAGACCTCCACACAGGTGCCCGCACCGCTTGCGGCTCTCAAGAGCAAGGAGACCCGCTTTACGAACGTCTGCGCGAAGGAAGATATGGCGGACTTCGTACTCGGTACTCTGGGAGTAAAATAATGTCACTCTACGTTTTGGGCGACCTTCACCTGTCGTTCGGCACGGACAAGCCTATGGATATCTTCGGCGGTTGGAGCAATTATGTTGAAAAGCTCGAAGGAAACTGGAGAAGCATGATAAACGACGGCGACACTATCCTGCTCGCGGGCGACATCTCGTGGGGCATGGATCTTGACGAGTCGCTGAGTGACTTCCGCTTTATCGACGAATTGCCCGGGAAGAAGATAATCATGAAGGGCAACCACGACTATTGGTGGGAAACAAAAACGAAAATGGATAGGTTCTTAGCCGAGCATGGCATAAGCACGATCTCTTTCCTATATAATAATGCGTACAGGGTGGGCGATATCTCCGTCTGCGGAACGCGCGGCTGGTTTTACGACGCTCACGGCGACCACGACGAAAAGGTGATAGCAAGAGAAGCCGGACGGCTGAAAATGTCGTATGCGGCGGCAAAAAAGCTCGGCGGCGAGGTCATAGCCTTTCTGCACTACCCTCCCGTGTTTGCCGGGAGAGAGTGCCCGGAGATGATGAACGCTCTGCTTGAGTGCGGCGTGAAACGCTGCTATTACGGTCATCTGCACGGCAGGAGAAATCACGAGCTTGCGACGACGGGACCGTACAAGGGCATCGATTTTAGTCTGATCGCGGCGGATCATACGCATTTTAAGCCTATTCCCGTGTCGAACAGCGATAATTTTACAGAAAATTCATAAAAAATGTAGATTTATTCTTACTTTTATGATATACTTATCAAGTTAATCGAATTTTATTCGCGGTGTGGGCTCGGCCTATGCCGAAAGCCGACTCCGCTTTTGTCGGTATACCACTCAGGAGGAAGAAAAAACAATGAATCTAAAGAACGTTAACAAGGTTGAAACAAACAAAGTCGAGCTCGAGATCGAGGTAGACGGCGCTACATTCAAAAACGCTATCAACAAGGTTTACAGACAGCAGGTCAAGAACATCAATATCCCCGGCTTCAGAAAGGGCAAGGCTCCCCGTGCCATTGTTGAGAAGATGTACGGCAAAGAAGTGTTTTATGAGGACGCTATGAGAGAGGTATATCCTCAGGCTGTACAGGACGCTGCAGACGAAGCTAAGCTGCGCACGGTACCCGATAAGGTAGATCTCGACGTTGTTGAGGTATCTGAGGACGGCTTCACCTTCAAGGTAAAGCTCACCACATATCCCGAGGTAACGATCGACGGCTACAAGGGCATCGAGGTAGAGGCTGTTTCCGACGAGGTAACAGACGAGAAGATCGAGGAGCAGATCACAAACGCACGCAGAAGAGCAGGCCGCACAGAGACAGTTACAGACAGAGCTGTTGAGAACGGCGACACGGCTGTTATCGACTTTGAGGGCTTTAAGGACGGCGAACCCTTTGAGGGCGGCAAGGGCGAGATGTACAACCTCGCTATCGGCAGCGGCAGCTTTATCCCCGGCTTTGAGGATCAGATCATCGGTCACAGCACGGGCGACGAGTTCTCCGTAAACGTTACCTTCCCCGAGGAGTATCAGGTACCCGAGCTTGCAGGTCAGCCGGCAGAGTTCAAGGTAAAGCTCCACGAGATCAAGGCCCGCATTCTCCCCGAGCTTGACGACGAGTTCGTTAAGGATGTAAGCACCGACAGCGAAACAGTCGAGCAGTACAGAGAAGAGATCAAAAACAACCTCGCAGAGGATCTCAAGAAGGCAAGAGAGACAGACATCTCCAACAAGTGCGCAGACGCTCTTGCAGAGAAGGTCGAGGGTGAGATCCCGCAGGCAATGTACGACAACCGTGTTACCGACATGATGAAGGAGATGGAGATGCGTCTGCGTCAGCAGGGTCTCGACCTGAACCTTTATATGCAGTACACAGGCATGACGGAGGATACGCTCCGCGAGCAGTATGCGGAAGAAGCAGAGAAGCAGGTAAAGGTAAGACTTGCACTCGAGAAGATCGCAGAGCTTGAGAACATCACAGCTACAGACGAGGAGCTTGCAGAGGAGTTCCAGAAGCTCGCAGATATGTATAAGCTCGACGTTGAGAAGGTAAAGGAGCTCGTTCCCGAGGAGGATATCAAGAAGGATATCTCCGTAGACAAGGCTATGAAGCTCGTTAAGGAAAACGCAAACATTAAGTAATAAGGCTGTTTGAAAAACAAACAGCAGGATTGGGGACTGCCGGAAATTTTTTTCGGCAGCCCGTGTATACTTTATAGGGGATTGTCCCAAACTCATATCGGCGCGATAATTGCACGATAAATAATTGAAAGGATATGATAATTATGGCATTGGTACCTTATGTAGTAGAACAGACCAGCCGCGGAGAGCGTTCATACGATATTTACTCACGGCTTTTGAACGACAGGATCGTTATGCTGACCGACGAGGTCAACGACGCGAGCGCGAGCGTAGTAGTCGCTCAGCTCCTTTACCTTGAGGGTCAGGATCCCGACAAGGACATCAGTCTCTACATCAACAGCCCCGGCGGCAGCGTTACGGCAGGTATGTCTATTTTTGACACGATGCAGTACATCAAGTGCGACGTATCCACTATATGCATGGGTATGGCGGCGTCTATGGGCGCGTTCCTGCTTGCGGCAGGCACAAAGGGCAAGCGCTTCTCGCTGCCGAACAGCGAGATCATGATCCACCAGCCGCTGGGCGGCGCAAAGGGTCAGGCAACGGAGATCGAGATCGCCGCAAAGCACATTTTGCAGACGAAGAAAAAGTTGAACACGATCCTCTCCGAGCGTACAGGTCAGCCGTATGAAACGGTAGTAGCCGATACGGAGCGCGACAACTGGATGACAGCCGAGGAGGCTTTTAAATACGGTCTTATCGACAAGATCATCGAGCACAGATAATTTTGAATATTCCTGTGATAACCATTTAATTGAGGGAGCTAATTTTTAATGCCGAGCAGAAATAACAATAACAAAAGAATAACCTGCTCGTTCTGCGGAAGATCGCAGGACGAGGTCTCAAGAATGATCGCGGGCAACGATGTGTATATCTGCGACAACTGCGTTAATCTTTGCAGCTCGATACTTGAGGACGAAAAAAGCCTTACAGGTAAATTTGGCAAGGACAAAGGCAAGAGCAGCTCGCTCAAGCTCAACCTTATCAAACCGGAGGAAATGAAAAAGTACCTCGACGAGTACGTTGTGGGTCAGGACGAGGCGAAGAAAACGCTTTGCGTGGCGGTCTACAACCACTACAAGAGGATAATGTCAGCCGAGAACAGCGACAATATCGACAAGAGCAACGTTGTTTTGCTGGGACCTACAGGTGTGGGCAAGACGCTGCTTGCGTCTACGCTTGCGAAGGCTCTTGACGTTCCGTTCGCTATTGCCGACGCGACTACGCTCACAGAGGCGGGCTATGTCGGCGAGGACGTTGAAAACATTCTCCTGCGCCTTATCCAAGCTGCCGACAACGATATCAAAAAGGCTGAGCAGGGTATCATATATATAGACGAAATCGACAAGATCGGCAGAAAGTCCGAGAATCCGTCCATCACGCGCGACGTAAGCGGCGAGGGCGTTCAGCAGGCTCTTCTGAAGATCGTCGAGGGTACGGTCGCGAATGTTCCGCCCCACGGAGGAAGAAAGCATCCGCAGTCGGAGTACCTCAAGATCAACACGAAGAACATTCTCTTCATTTGCGGCGGTGCGTTCGACGGACTTGAAAAGGTCATCGAAAAGAGAAAGGGCTCGTCCTCTCTCGGTTTTGGCGCAGATGTACACAGCAAGGAGGAATTCAGAAAGTCTGATTGGATGAGCGAGGTCGTTTCGCACGATCTTGTGAAGTTCGGTCTTATCCCCGAGCTGGTGGGCAGACTTCCCGTTATCGCGTCGCTTCACGCGCTCGACGAGGAATCGCTCGTATCTATACTCACAGAGCCGAAAAACTCGATCATCACGCAGTACAAAAAGCTGTTTGAAATGGATAAGATCAAGCTGCGCTTTACCGACGACGCGCTCAAGGCTATCGCTCAGAAGGCGATCAAGCAGGAGACGGGCGCGCGCGGACTTCGCGCGATACTTGAAGGCGTTCTCGGCGATCTGATGTTTACGTCACCCTCAGATGATACGATCACGAAGATCACCATCAACGCGGACTGCGTAAACGGTCTGGACGTCGCCGATATCGAGCGCGACCTATCCCGACGTCTCAAAAAGCTTGACGATGACAAGAAAGACTCAGCGTCGTAAATCAATTTAAAGGCACACGCCCTCCGAAGATACGTTCTTACGAAGGGCGTTGTTTGTACATTATAAATAGTAACAGAAAGGAGCGGATAAGATGAGGCTTGAAAAAATGCAGGAGATAGAAGGATACACAGCGGAAAGCGTCGGAGTGCTGCCTGTGCTGCCCTTGCGCGGTCTTGTTGTGTTCCCGAACTCCATTATACATCTTGAGCTTGGAAGAAGCGTGTGCATCAGCGCAGTCAACGCTGCGATGAGCGGCAGCCGCATGATATTCGTGTCTGCTCAGAAAAATTCGCTTATTGGAAATCCCCGTGAGGACGACGTTTATCATATAGGAACTCTCTGCAAGGTAATGCAGACCGTTCGTCAGGCGGATCACACTCTCAAAGTCGTGCTTGAGGGCACGGCGCGCGCGGCGGCGTTCGACTTCCGCAGCGAAAAGCTGCATCTCAAGGCGGAGGTCGTGAGGTACGACCTCAAAGAGTCGGAGCCGACGATCGAGCATATAGCAAAGCTGCGTCTTGTGAAGGCTATTTTCTCCGATTACGCGGAGCTTACGCCAAAGATACCGAGCGACATCGAGTACAGAGTGAAGGTCGAAAATTCGCCGGAGAGAATTACTGATTTCGTATCGACAAATTCTATCATAGATTTTGAAGCAAAGCAGGAGCTGCTCGAGGAATTTGACGTAGGTGTCCGTCTCGATATGCTCATCGCTATGCTGAGGAGCGACATAGAGATACTTGAGCTGCAGCGAAAGATCATCGAACGCGCAAACGAGCACATGGACGAGGGGCAGAAGGAATACTTCCTCCATGAGCAGATCAGGGCTATCCGTGAGGAGCTCGGCGAGGACGATATCGAGGAAGAAGCAGAGGAGTTCAAGGAGAAGATAGAAGCGTTAAAGGTCAGCAAGGAGATCAAGGAACAGCTTCTCAAGGAGTGCAGCAGACTTAAAAAGCTGCCCGATTCCTCGCAGGAAGCGTTTACTCTTCGCTCGTACCTTGAAACGTGCCTTGAGCTGCCCTGGAGCAAAATGTCGAAGGATAAGATCGATATAAAGGCTGTTGAAAAGGCGCTCGACAAAAACCACTACGGTCTCGAGAAGGTAAAGGAGCGCATCGTTGAATATCTCGCAGTCCGCAAGCTGTCGCCCGAGGTCAAGGGTCAGATACTCTGTCTCGTAGGTCCTCCGGGCGTCGGAAAAACGTCTATTGCTCAGTCGATAGGCGCGGCTATCGGAAGGAATGTCGAAAGAGTAGCTCTCGGCGGCGTTCACGACGAAGCGGAGATCCGCGGTCACAGGCGTACATACATAGCCTCCATGCCCGGCAGGATCATTTCCGCGATAAACGCAGCCGGAACAAAGAATCCTCTCATCATTCTCGACGAGATCGACAAGCTCGCCAACGACTACAAGGGCGACCCCACAAGCGCGCTGCTTGAGGTGCTCGACCCAGAGCAGAACAACACCTTCAGAGATCATTACATCGACCTGCCGTTCGACCTCAGCCACGTTATGTTTATCACAACGGCGAACGACGGCAGCGCGATCCCCGCTCCGCTCAAGGACAGAATGGAGATCATCGAGATCGGCAGCTACAACCGCGAGGAGAAATTCCACATCGCGAAAAAGCACCTTATCCCGAAGCAGCTTAAAAACTGTGGCATTTCGGCGGCTCGCTGCAAGTTTGCCGCGTCGGCTGTCTACGCTGTTATCGACGGCTACACGAGCGAGGCGGGCGTCAGAAATCTTGAACGCACGCTCGCGTCGGTAATGCGCAAGGTCGCAAAGAAGATCGCGGAGGGCGACGAGGAGACCGTTTACAAGATAGACGCGAAAAACATCGAGGAATACCTCGGTCCGAGAAAGTTCAAGGACGACGATCTGCCGGATAAAAACACGGTGGGTCTTGTCAACGGTCTTGCGTGGACGGCAGTAGGCGGTGTGACGCTGCCGATCGAGGCAGCCGCTGTAAAGGGCACGGGCAAGATCGAGATAACCGGTTCTCTCGGCGACGTTATGAAGGAATCGGCAAAGATCGCTGTGACCTGTGTTCGCGCAAGAGCCGAAAAGCTCGGCATTGAAGACGATTTCTACAAGAAATACGATATGCATATACACGCGCTCGAGGGCGCTGTGCCGAAGGACGGTCCGTCCGCGGGTATCACCATGACGACCGCTATCGTATCCGCGCTGACGAACAAGCCGGTAAACCGCTACGTCGCAATGACGGGTGAGATCTCGCTCAGGGGCAGAGTTTTGCCGATAGGCGGTCTGAAGGAAAAGGCGATGGGCGCATACAAGGCGGGCGTGAAAACGATCGTTATCCCGAAGAAAAACGAGACCGACGTTTTTGAAGTAGACGAAACGGTGAAGGAGAAGATCAACATTATCCCTGTCGAGACTATCGACGAGGTGCTTGAGATAGCCTTCACTCTCGATTCCACATATCAGAAGGAAAAAGAAACGAAAAAGACCGTGAAGAAAAGGAACTCCGCAAAAAAGCCGGACAAAGCGAGCGACTCGCAGAGCGGCACGGCATGACCGAAAGCAGAGGTAGATCATGAATTTTAACAAAGCTGAATTTGAATTTGCGGTCGGCGCTGCGTCGCAGCTAAAGCCATCTGAGCTGCCCGAGGTAATATTCTCGGGCAGGAGCAATGTGGGTAAGTCGTCGCTCATAAACAAGCTCGTCAACCGAAAGGCTCTTGCGAGAGTCAGCGCGACTCCCGGAAAGACCGCGACGATAAATTTCTTCCGTGTCGATCAGTTTCACCTGGTCGATCTTCCCGGATACGGCTACGCCAAGGTCTCAAAGGCGGAGAAGGATCGCTGGGCAAAGCTCATGGAGGGCTATTTCAGCGACGACCGCAATTTCGCGCTCGTTATTCAGATCGTCGATATGCGTCACGCGCCATCAATTGACGATATGAACATGATAGAATATCTTCACTCTCAGGGCTTTCCGTTTATTATCGTTCTCACAAAGAAGGATAAACTGAAAAAAACGCAGTACCTCAAACGCATGGAGGAGCTTAAAACTGAGCTTGCCGGCTACGAGGACGTTCCGAAATTCCCATTCTCCGCCGTTACGGGCGAAGGCGCCCAAGAAATAAGAGACTACATCGAATCCCGCGTGTTTTCATGTTCCGCCGAACTTTAGTTTTGAACGCGAAGCTGCTCCGCGTTCGGACTGCGTTTGGTAGGGAAGTGTGTTTTCAAGTTCCGCCAAATTTTAGTTTTAACTGCGAAGCTGCTCCGCGTTTGGACTGGTTTTGATCCGGTTCGACAGTATACCTGTACCGAAGGGTATCTCTTGTGAATTTTCTATAAATTTTAGCTCTAAGGGTTTGACACGGCGAAGGAATAAGGGTACAATATTGTGTGGAATATTACCGTTCACGCGTGGTCGAAAATGCTCCGCGGACAGCCTTGCCCAAGGACAGCGGCGGCGCTACGGAGCGATAATCGGAGGATATCGTATGAAAAGAATAGCAGCCGTTTTGATGGCCGTCAGCATGATGCTTATGGCAACCTCATGCAGCATGATAGTAAAAAACAACGAGGAACAGTTCGATTACCCCGTCACCGTGGGAAACCTCACGCTCAGCGAAGCGCCGAAGGGCATAGCGGTACTCAGCGAAAATCTCGCCGACGTTGTGCTTGCGTGCGGCTACGAGGGCAAGCTTTCCGCGCGCTCCGATGTCTGCACACAGGAGGCTTTGTCGATACTTCCGTCTGTCGGAACACCCGACAACCCCGATATGACCGAGCTTGACGATCTCGGCGTTGATCTTATCCTGACCGACTCGTGCTTTGACGAGGAGGTCTCCGAAAAGCTTGAAAAGCACGGCACTTCCGTGCTTGTTATCAAGCCGGCGACAGACATTGATTCTCTGTCAAAGCTTTACAACAATACCGCCGCGGCCGTTGCCGGCGGCTACACGGGAAAAATGACGGCGATGAACACGTTTGAGAAGCTCCGTAGCGCGCTTGAAACGGTAAGGATAGACGCGTCGAGCGGAAACGTGGTCTCGACTGCCTGCTATCTATACGACGTGAGCGAGGATGAATGCGTCGTTGCCGCGGGTCCCGATTTTGTGAATCAGCTTTTTGATTACGCCGCAGTCACAAATGTTACGGCGGCCGACGATGACGGCGTTGTCGGTATCGACACGCTGCTCAAAAGCAACCCCGAAACGATCTTCTGCGACGAGGGCGTTTACGAAAAGCTCACAGCAAACAAGGATCTCAAATCGCTCAGAGCGCTCACTCAGGGCACAGTTTACGAGCTGCCGCACCGTTACATTGACCTTCAGGGCATGACAAGCGTGCAGATCGCTGATTATATCGCGGCAAAGGCACATTCCGGCTACACTCAGAAGCAGCAGTGGCCGCAGGAGCTTGCCGAAAAGAAGGAAGAGTACAAAGCGCCCTTTGAGCCGCAGGAGGATATCTTCTACACGGTGGGCGAGAGCTACGAGCCGATCAAAGCTATTGAGGAACGCCTTATAGGTCTCGGCTATCTCAGCGGAAACGCCGATGAAAGCTTCACCGAGGAGACGGCAGCCGCAGTCAGCGAATTTCAGGCGGCAAACGGTCTGGAGGTCAGCGGCATAGCCGATTACAACACGCTGAAGGTACTGCTCTCATCGCAGGCAAAGTCGAAAGATGAAGCCGGTGAAGTAACCTACAGCGCAGAATAAAACAAAGATAAACAAACGCCTGTATCCGCATTTTGGATACGGGCGTTTTTGATTTAGTGAAAAAATATTTCGGACTCAGCGATAATTGGCTCTATTAAAACAATTCTGTAAGGCTAAAATAATTAGTATTTGAAAAACTAAAAATGCATAATTGCTTGCATTTTATTGGGAAATCGTTTATAATAGAGTGTATAGTGGGGAAAGGTGGCAGATTGTGTCAGATAACGCGCGTGTGGTGCGGCGCGGTCGTGGCATAGATCAGAACGTTATGAATGAATTTATGACAGGTTCATATCAACATAATATTGACGCAAAGGGCCGCCTTACGGTTCCGGCAAAGCTGCGCGACACGCTCGGTGAGAAGTTCTACCTCACAAAAGGGTCGGACGGCTGTATCTTCGTCTACCCCGAGAGTGAGTGGACGTCGTTCATGCAAAGGCTTTGCGCGCTGCCTATCGCTCAGGCGGCCGCGGTGCAGCGCCATTTTATCGCAAATTCATCGCTTGTGGAGACCGACTCGATGGGACGGGCGCTGATACCGAAAAATCTCAGGGAATACGCAGGTCTTGAAAAGGATTCCATGTTCATCGGCGTGGGCAACCGCGCGGAGATATGGTCCACGCCCCGCTACGAAGCGATGTGCGCCGCGCTGTCTAATGAGGATATCCTCTCCGTGATGTCGCAGGTCATGCTCTGAGCAAAATTTAATGGCGTGAAAGATATTGATATGGATAATAATAACGAAATAATTGAATTTTCACACACGTCCGTTATGCTGAAGGAAGCTGTGGACGGTCTTGACGTAAGGCCCGGCGGCGTTTACGTTGACGGCACGGCAGGCGGCGGCGGACATTCCTTTGAGATCGCGTCAAGACTTGGCGGTACGGGACGGCTTATTTGTATCGACCAGGACCCCGACGCGATAGCCGCAGCGACAAAACGGCTCGAAGGCTTCAACAACGTTACGATCGTCAGGTCGAATTTCAGCAGCATTAAGGGCGTTTTGATGCAGCTCGGCGTTTTTAAAGCGGACGGTGTTCTGCTCGATCTCGGCGTATCGTCACACCAGCTCGACGCGCCGGAACGCGGTTTTTCCTACCACTACGACGCGCCCCTTGATATGCGTATGAGCCAAGACGGGCTCAGCGCTTACGACGTTGTGAACACCTACGCTCCCGGCGAGCTTGTGCGTATACTATCGCTTTACGGCGAGGAAAAGTTCGCGAAAAATATCGTCAGGGGCATCGTAAAGGCAAGAGAGGAGCGTCCGATAGAAACGACCTTCGAGCTTGCCGATATAGTGCGCGACGCCTACCCCATGAAGGCGCGTCAGAAGGGACACCCCGCGAGAAAAACGTTTCAGGCGGTGAGGATAGCCGTGAACCGCGAGCTTGACGTGCTCGAAGAAGGGCTGCAAAACAGCTTCGATTCGCTCGCGCCCGACGGCAGGCTTTCCGTCATCACCTTCCATTCTCTTGAAGACAGGATCGTGAAAAGAGCGATGGCGGATTGGTGCAGGGGCTGTACCTGCCCTCCTGATTTCCCCGTGTGCGTTTGCGGCAACAAGCCGAAGGCAGAGCTTGTCAACCGCAAACCGATCGTTCCCGGTGAGAAGGAGCTTGAGCAGAATAACCGCGCGCGCAGCGCAAAGCTCAGGGTGTGCAGAAAACTGTAGCTCGTCAGGTTACAGCGAATATTATGTGGTTGTAATTTTGTTTGTGCATAACGCACTAAAACCGAACATACATTCTGGTTAAGTTGTTATAAAAAAACATTTGGAAAAGTTACGAATTTGTAGTATAATATATCCATGGGGTTATGTTTGAAATTGTGGACGCAGTTTTTTGTTTTGCTGCGTATAAATGAGGTGATGTAATGGCTTACATCGACGAGAACTTCGCCTACGACCTCTCGCTTTTTGAGGAGCCGGAGGAGCTGGAGTCTCCCAAAGCCGAATCACAAGAGAATATAGTCTACGATCTGAACAAAGAGCGCAGGCAGAGAAGATGGGCAAACGTCAACCCCTTGCAGGCATTGGGTACGCTTGCCGTGTCTACGCTTGTAATTTTTGCTCTCGCGGCGATAATCCACGGTCAGGCAGAGCTGACCGAGCTCAATCATCAGATCACGAGCGCGCAAAGTACGCTTGCGGAGCTTTCGAGTACATATACTCAGGTGCAGATGGCTGTCGAGAATAAGCTCGGACCTTCGGCCATTGAGGAGTACGCAAAGAATGAGCTCGGCATGAGCAAGACCGACAGCAGCCAGAAGGTGTTTATCAGCTTCTCGGAGGGCGATAAGGCGGTCGTTGCCGCCGACGGCGAGAAGAGCATTTTTGAACGTCTGCGCGACGCGTTTACCGAGGTGTGGAGCAGCGAGGAGCGCATCGGCTGACGAACGGGCAAGAGTAATATTTCATCTTTTAACGGTATATACTTAAATGTAACAGCAAGAAGATGAGGGTGGGGCGGAAAGCTGTTCCACCCTATTTTTGTTAAGGAGGAGCCTTTGAATGGGCGATAATGTTTTATCGAGTATAAGAAAGCGGTCGTATATCCTGCTCGCGCTGATACTTATCCTCGGGTTCGGCTCGGTCATTTGCCGCCTGTTTTACCTTCAGATAATACAGGGCAAGGAGCTTTCCGACCTTGCGGTAGACCAGCAGATGAGCGACACCACCGTTTCGGCAAAGCGCGGACCTATCCTCGACAGAAACGGCAACACGCTCGCAAGCAGCGCGAACGTATGGAAGGTCGTTTTAGCGCCGATATACTTTGAAAACGACGCCGACCGCCGCAAGGTCTCCGACGGGCTTGCATCTATCCTCGGCATGAATTCCGAGGATATCATGGAGCTTGCACAGAGGAAGGATTCCTACTACCAGACGGTGAAGCGTCAGATCGAGAGCGACGAGCGAAACAAGGTGCTCGAGCTTATAGAGCGGATATCAAAGGAAAATCCGAAGCTCGGCTCTGTTATCGTGCTTGAGGAGGACTACAAGCGTTACTATCCCTACAACGATTTTGCTGCGGCGGTCATCGGCTTTACCGGCTCTGACGGACAGGGCCTTTCGGGCATCGAGTACCAGTACGATTCCTACCTTACGGGCGTTCCCGGAAGAGTGGTGAGCGAAAACGACGGCTGGGGCGCGGCAATGCCCTTTGAGTACGAGCAAAAGCAGGAGGCGCGCGACGGCAACGCCGTAATGCTCACTATAGACGAAACGATACAGCATTTTCTTGAAAAACACCTGAAGCAGGGTATCATAGATTACAAGGTCGCCGAGGGTGCGGTCGCCGTGTGTCTCGACGTCAATTCGGGCGAGGTGCTCGGAATGGCGGTCGAGAACAGCTTTGACCTCAACGACCCGTATACGGTCGCCGACGAAGGCGCACAGAAGGAGCTTGAAAAGCTCTCGGGAACAAAGCGGCAGGAGCGTGAGAA
>OMPZ01000177.1 GCA_900313125.1 uncultured Eubacteriales bacterium
TAAGCTCATCGACAAGCAGATGGAAAGAACTGCTATCTCCTGCATTGCCGGCTTCTCGAAGATCTTCAAGGAGGCTTCGGCGGTGCTTTCACTTACCTAAAGGAGGGCGTGGCGCGTGACATTACAGAATGTTCGGGATAGATTTGCTGCTCTTGCTGAGCTTGGCATGAGTGAAATGGGCGAATGGGACGATATCATTACCGACGCCTTTACCGAAATAGAACGACGCGTGCTGTCCGATTACGACAATGAGGGTAACTGCCGCCTGCTTGAAGCGGCGGCAGCAGCTCTTGCCTTTTACAATTACAGGACGATACTCAGCGCACGGCGCGAGGTGTCGTCCTTCAAGGCGGGCGATGTGAGCGTGCAGATGAGCGACGACGGTGTGAACGGTGCATACAGGCTACTTGAGCGAGCTTTTGCGCCGATAGAGTGTATGCTTGAGGGCAGCGAATTTGTTTTCGGAAGGGTGGACGAGCTATGTTCAGAGAGCTGATCGACGGTCTGATCGAGCGAAGCGGCAGCGACTGCATCGTAAGACCGCGGAAGGGCGGTGCGCCGTACCATATACGCGCGTTCATAACGCCGATGAATGATGAGAGGAAGGATTTCGGCGGTCTGACGCTCTCTGAGAACGGCGCGCTCGACGCAAGGCGTTATCGATTTGTAGGCAAGGCGGAGAACGACCTGTCGCAGCTTCCGCTTGGCTCTTCTATCGAGTGCGGCGGCATTCTATACAGGGTAGACAGCTCGGAGATATATCAGTTTTATGGAGACAGTTTGTATTGCCGGGCTGTTTTGAGACGATCGGAGGGCGGTGAGATGCTTGATTGAGTCGCTGAAAAAAATTGCGATGATGCTTGACGACAACAGCAGCGGCGTTTACGTTCAGGTCGGATTCAAGCCCGACCCTGCCGAATCGCCGCTCCTTGAAAAGCTGGCGTTCGTTTCGTCAAAATGTATCGAAAACGGCGTTATGGACGGCAAGGCCGCCGTGTATTTCCCGGCGTCACTCGGCGGCAGGAACTGCGCCAAGGCTGCCGAGGAGCTCAAGACGATGCTTGAGCAGGACGTAGATACGTTCATCTTTGAGGACGTAAAGGTCGGCGCGGTGCGATATGAGCGGTCGTGTCTTGCGTTTGTCTGTGACGTTGATTTCAGGGCGATAGACTGCACCTCGGTGAGATACAGCTTTTCAGCGCGCGAGTTTCAGGCGGACGCTCAGTTGACCGTTTCGGGCAGGGTGCCGCGCTACCGTATAGCGCGCTCGTTCGAGTCGTATCTTATCATGACGATCTTCAAAGACGAGCCGCACGACGTGTTAGACAGGGGCAACGTATACGACATCACGCTGTACAAGGTGCCAGCCGAGCTGACAGAGTTACTCGCCGGGAACGGCGCGTTCAGCCTGACGGTCGAGGGTGAGGAGTTTGGTTTTTGCTGCTGCGTAAAAAGCGTGGAAGAAAACCCGTATTTCACCGACCTGACGATCAGGGGGTACAAGCCCGTTTACGAAAGAGAAGATGATTCCGAATATATACATGTGGAGTAGATCATGGATAACGAAGAAAAAAACAAAACAGAGAGCGAGCGCGCGCAGGAGCTTTCGGAGCACTACGAAAGGCAGGCGCGCCGTTATGAAGGCAGTTTATCGGAAAGGAGTTCGGGCTGATGCAGCAATCGGATGACCTCAAAGAAGGTATAATGAGATTCGGCGGCGTAGCTCTGTCGCACAATCCGAAGGAGCTTTCCGTGAAATACGCAAAGCGTCTTAGCTCCGATATGCTCGTTTCGGGCGGATATTCAAAAGAGAAGGTCGTGCGCCTGCCCGAGCGGATATCGGGCAGGGGCGAGCTTTACGGCAGCGGCTGCCTTAATGACTACGGCAGGCTCATGACGTTTTACAGGGAGGACAAGGCGTCTATCGTATCTGTGCCGTATCTCGGGGCATTTCGTGCGGTGATAACGTCGCTCACGCTTGCCGCCGAGCCGAAGGAGGATTATATCGCCGTCAATTTTGAGTTTACGGCGGCGCCCGGCAAAGCAAAAAAGCTGCCGGATCTTCAGCCGTATTATGAGACGAGGAGAGACGGCGAGGATATGTGGGATATCGCGTATTATTACGGACTCGATATAAACGAGCTTGTGGGACTCAATCCGCATATCAGAAAAATAAGAGATCTTGACAGGTTTGAGAGGGTGAGACTGTGCTGAGATTTATCGGCGAAAACGCAGACGGGCAGTTCGTACTTCCCGACGCGGCCGGCATTGAGATAAACTGTGAGCTTGGCGTTCCCGCAGACGACATCACGGTGAGCTTTTCGCAGGATTTGCCCGTGCTTTGGCGTATCTACGCCGTGACGGGCAGCTTTCAAAGCGTTGATGGTGCAGAGGAAAACGGAGCGCTCGCGTTTGTCGGCATAGTTGACGAGCAAAGCAGCGTCACAGACGCGTTTGATTCCGTGACGAGGGTGTACGCCCGCAGTCCGGCTGCTCTTGCGCTTGACAGCGAGTGCGAGCCGGGGGAGTACGTTTTGCCGTCAGCCGACGTGATGTACCGCAGACATCTCATGCCGTTCGGCATAAAAACAGACAGCCTTTCCAATGAGAAGATCGGAACGGAAATGAGCATTTCGCGGGGTGCTTCACATTACGGCGCGGTGCGGAAATTTTGTGAGACGTTTCTCGGAACTACGCCGCGTATCGGCAGCACCGGCGTGTTTCGTTCCGACGCGTATCTTGACGGCGAGGAACTTACTTTCGGCAGCGGCGGTATCGGATATTCAAGCATAAAGGTCAGGTACAGACGCTGCTGCCGTATCTCGAAGGTGATCGCCGCGGCAGGCGGTGCATCGGTAAGCGTTGAAAACGGCGGTGCCGTGTCCGAAGGCATAGAGCGCGTCAGAAGGATAGACCTTGCCGACAGCCGCACGGGAACGCTCATCGACGCGGACGACCTGATCGCGGCAGGCGAGAAGGCGGCGTTTCAAGCCCAGACGGTATGCCGCGGCTTCCTTGGCGACATTATAGGCAAAAGGGCGCGCATTGACATTCCCGGCGGAGAAGGGCTCGTCATAGTGAAAACGAAATACACTTCCAATGCCGGCGGAGAGACGACCACGGTGACCTTTGCGAGAAAGGAGGAGCGCTGATGTGGATACCGAAAGCGATCTCGGAAAACTCGGGGATAGAGCAGCCTTTCACGGCGCAGGTGGTTTTTGCCGACGGCGAGAGCGTAAACCTTGCGGGCGCACAGGGCAGCGGCAAGGCGATACAGTTTTTGCCCTACGGCATTGAGAGTGTGCCGCCGAACGGCAGCCGCGCCGTAGCCGTGCCGACGGGCAGGACGCTTTGCGTGTGTGGAACACAGACAGAGGGCAAACTTGAGCTTGAGCCGGGCGAGATCGGGCTGTTTTCCTCGGGCGGCGCGAGCATCGTACTCAAAAACGACGGCAGCGTCGTTATAAACGGAAGAACTTTTTAGCAGAAACTCCCCGGATCGAAAGCTGCCATTGCAGCAGATCCGGGGAGAAATGAACGGAGGCAATATGGACATACTGATAGAAAACGGAGACTTCAAAAAAGACGTCCAAGGAATGCCGGTGAAGATATATGGAGCCGAGGAAGCGTGTCAGCGCGCGGCGCTGCAGTTTTCGACGCTCAAGGGCACGTTTGTGTACAACAGGGAGCTTGGCACGGAGTGGTTCGCCTACGGCGGCCCTGACTGCTGGTCACATGAGCGGTTCATGCTCGTGTGCAGAGAAGCTCTCGCGGGGTATGAGGGCGTTGAGCTTGTCGATGTCAGCTTTGAGCACGGCGCATACGTTTCCATTGTCAATTTTACCGTCAGATATCGTGGCGAGACGGTTACTTCGGAGGTGAAGCTTTATGAGATCTTACGATGAGATACTCACAAATATGAAAACACGATACACACAGCTTACGGGCACCGACCCCGACGACGCGTCGGATATAGGCATTCGCCTTGCGGTGCTTGCGGGCGAGATCTTTTCCGCGCACGCCGAGCTCAATTGGCTCAAAACGCAGATGTTCCCGACAACGGCTTCGGGCGAATACCTCGATATGCACGCCGCAGCGCGAGGTATACAGAGAAAGGACGGCACAAAGGCGACGGGAGA
>OMPZ01000095.1 GCA_900313125.1 uncultured Eubacteriales bacterium
AGCGTAACGGCGTAAAATATTTAGCGTAAGCGTCCACGTTGGGGATTATTATTCCCTCCTTTTCCATTGCGCCGACATCGCAGCCGAGCGTTTTCATATAAGCAAGTCTCGACTCCTCGAACCAGCGAATGTGATTTGAGTGGTGTACTATTCCCATCATATCCGTTTCGTAGTAGTTCGGAGTCCTGCGATAAATGTAGCTCATTTTATGAATCTCCTTTCAAAATCACAGTAACTCTGCCAGACATTTTTCAGTCTCGGCAGAGTTACTTATTCAATGATAAGAGGAAACCTTCAAAATTTCCTCTGCTTTCGCGACCTGCTCCTCGGTCGGGACGGACGCGTCTTTTAATTGATAATCAAGTCCAAGCTTTTCCCACGAGGGAACGCCGAACGCATGATAAGGCAGCACCTCTACGCGTTCTACCGTTTTGAGTGAGGATATGAACTCCGACATTTTGCGGAGATCCTCTTCGTCATCGGTCAGACCCGGTACGAGAACGTGGCGTATCCACATCGGTTTGCCGATATCGGAAAGATACTGCGCCATTTCTTTGATGTTGTCGTTACCCATGCCGGTGAGCGCGGTGTGCTTGTCGTTTTCCCACTCCTTGAGGTCGAGAATAACGAGGTCGGTAAGTGACATCAGCTCGTCAAATCCTGCGAGCCATTTTTCGTCCCTGCAGAAGGGCTGTCCCGCCGTGTCGATCGCCGTATGGACATTCTGCTTTTTTGCGAGCTTAAAGAACTCTGTAATAAACGGGATCTGCAGCAGAGGTTCTCCGCCGCTTACGGTGATACCTCCGTTTGATTTCCAATAGGCTTTAAAACGCCACACCTTATCGAAAAGCTGCCTTGCTGTCCACATTGAGCCGCCTCCCGCCCATGTCTCGGGGTTATGGCAGTATTTGCAGCGCAAAGCGCAGCCTTGCATAAACACCACAAATCTTACTCCGGGACCGTCCACAAGCCCAAAGCTTTCGAGCGAATGGACGCTGCCCTTAATTTCGTCTTTGCCGTAGTTGTATGCCATGTCGATCCCTTACATGATCTTATGGCAGGTACGAGCGATAACGTCAAGCTGCTGCTGTCTCGTCAGATTGATGAACTTGACTGCATAGCCCGATACTCTGATCGTAAAGTTTGCGTACTCCTCTTTTTCGGGGTGCTCCATTGCGTCGATCAGCTTTTCCGTACCGAACACATTTACATTGAGGTGATGTGCTCCTTGGTCGAAATAGCCGTCCATGACCTGTACGAGGTTGTTCTTTCTCTCGCTGTCATCGTGACCGAGGGCCGCCGGGCTGATCGTCTGGGTATTGGAGATACCGTCGAGCGCCCACTCGTAGGGCAGCTTTGCAACGGAGTTAAGAGAAGCAAGCAGACCGCTCTTCTCTGCGCCGTAGCTCGGGTTTGCACCGGGCGAGAACGGCTCTCCTGACTTTCTGCCGTCGGGGAGCGCACCCGTGTACTTGCCGTAAACTACGTTCGATGTGATTGTAAGGATAGATGTCGAGGGCTCGGAGTTTCTGTATGTGTGGTATTTTTTGATCTTGTCAAGGAACGTTTTGAGAAGCCAGAGCGCGATATCGTCTGCGCGGTCGTCATCGTTGCCGTAACGCGGGAAGTCGCCCTCCACATCGTAATCAACAACGTAGCCGTCGTCGTTTCTTATCGCTTTGACCTTTGCGTATTTGATCGCGCTGAGCGAATCGACAACGTGTGAGAAGCCGGCGATGCCTGTCGCGAAGGTGCGGCGGACGTTCGTGTCGATGAGAGCCATTTCGGCTGCTTCGTAATAGTATTTGTCATGCATATAGTGGATAAGGTTGAGCGCGTTTACATATACGCCTGCAAGCCAGTCCATCATAAACAGGTATTTGTCGAGCACCTCGTCGTAATCGAGATATTCGGTGGTGATGGGCGCGCTTTTCGGGCCGATCTGCTCGAAGGTCATCTCGTCAACGCCGCCGTTGATAGCGTACGTCAGGCACTTTGCAAGATTTGCGCGCGCTCCGAAGAACTGCATCTCCTTGCCCGTCTGAGTAGCCGATACACAGCAGCAGATCGAGTAATCGTCGCCCCATACGGGCTTCATAACGTCGTCGTTTTCATACTGGATAGAGCTCGTCGTGATAGAGATGTGAGCCGCATATTTCTTGAAGTTGTCCGGCAGCGCCGATGAATAAAGGACGGTAAGGTTAGGTTCGGGGGAAGGTCCCATATTCTCAAGCGTATGGAGAAAACGGTAATCGCTCTTCGTTACCATAGAGCGTCCGTCCATACCGATGCCGCCGACCTCGAGCGTTGCCCAAACAGGGTCGCCGGAGAACAGCATATTGTAGGAAGGGATACGCGCAAAGCGTACCATTCTGAATTTCATGACGAGATGGTCGATAAGCTCCTGAGCTTCTTCCTCGGTAAGGGTGCCGTTGTCGATATCTCTCTGGATATAGATATCAAGGAACGTCGCGATCCTGCCGACGCTCATAGCGGCGCCGTTCTGCGTTTTAATCGCAGAAAGATAGCCGAAGTAAAGCCATTGAACGGCTTCGCGCGCGTTAGCCGCCGGCACGGAGATATCAAAGCCGTAGCTTGCTGCCATTTTCTTCATATCCTTGAGGGCTGCCACCTGCATGGCGATCTCTTCGCGCTGACGAATGATATCCTCCGTCATTTTGCCGTCGCCGCAGTTTGCGTGATCCTTCAGCTTCTCTTCGATGAGGAAGTCAATGCCGTAAAGCGCAACGCGGCGGTAGTCGCCTACGATGCGTCCGCGGCCGTATGTGTCCGGCAGACCCGTGATAACGTGGGAATGACGGCACTTCATCATTTCGGGAGTGTATGCCATAAACACCGCGTCGTTGTGTGTGCGGTGGTATTTTGTGAATATCTCGTGCAGCTCGGGGCTCGGCGTATATCCGTGAGTCGTACAAGCCTGCTCCGCCATGCGGATACCGCCATACGGCATGAAGGCGCGCTTTAGCGGCTTGTCGGTCTGGAGACCTACGACCGTTTCAAGCTCCTTCATAGAGTCGTTTATATATCCCGGATCGTGAGAAGTGAGCGACGACACGATGTCGGTGTCCATATCAAGGACGCCGCCCTTCTGGCGCTCCTCCTTCTGCAGACGCTGAAGCTCGCCCCACAGCTTGTCGGTAGCTTCCGTCGGACCTGCAAGAAAGCTCTCGTCGCCGTCGTAGGGAGTGTAGTTCTTCTGGATGAAATCACGGGTGTTGATCTCCTCCTGCCACAGACGTCCCTCAAAGCCTTCCCACTGTGTAAATCTTGTCATTATAGGTTTCCCCCTTAGTAATTAAGTATATGCTAAGGCAGCGATCAAACGTTATAACTCAGCTCGGGTCATTGCGTTTGATCTTACTTAATGCGTCGACTTTTCTTATAAAATAATGCGAAAATCAAGCCCAAAACACAATATATATGGATCTTCGACACATAGAATAAATATATCTGCTGTTACCGCCACATATTATAATAACACTTTTTTTATAAAAATCAATAGTTATTTTTATTTTTTTGAAGGTTATCACGATATTGTAATCTCCGCGTTTGTGCAAATAAACCAAGCGCAGAGCTTACAATTTACAAAATAAAACTTCAAAAAACGCCTATCTTCGTCTGAGATCAGAACGCGATCTTCTTGTTGAGGTAATCTACAAGCTCGTCGATCGGCACTCTTTCCTGCTGCATCGTGTCTCTGTCGCGCACGGTCACGCAGCGGTCGTCTCTTGTGTCGAAGTCGTAAGTGATGCAGAACGGCGTACCGATCTCGTCCTCACGGCGGTAACGCTTGCCGATCGTGCCTGCTTCGTCATAGTCGATCATGAAGTGCTTGGAGAGCATCTCGTAAAGCTCGGTAGCTTCGCCGGAAAGCTTCTTTACAAGCGGGAGAACGGCTGCCTTAAACGGCGCGAGAGCCGGGTGGAAGCGAAGAACTACTCTCGTATCCTCCTTGCCCTTATCCTCGATCTTCTCCTCGTCATAAGCCTCGGTCATAACGGCGAGGAAGAGACGCTCTACGCCGAGAGACGGCTCGATAACGTAAGGAACGTACTTCTCGTTCGTTTCGGGATCCTGATAATCGAGCTTCTTGCCGCTCGTTTCGATGTGGCGTGTAAGGTCGTAGTTAGTTCTGTCTGCGATGCCCCAAAGCTCGCCCCAGCCGAACGGGAATAGATATTCAAAATCGGTCGTTGCCTTTGAGTAGCAGGAAAGCTCCTCCTTCTCCTGGTCGCGCAGACGAAGATTCTCCGACTTGATGCCCAGCGAATAGAGCCAGTCGCGGCAGAAGCCTCTCCAGTACTCGAACCACTCAAGGTCTGTGTCAGGCTTGCAGAAAAACTCAAGCTCCATCTGCTCAAATTCGCGAACACGGAAAATGAAGTTGCCGGGGGTGATCTCGTTTCTGAACGATTTACCGATCTGAGCAACGCCGAAGGGTACCTTCTTTCTCGTTGTTCTCTGGATATTTGCGAAATTTACGAAAATGCCCTGAGCCGTTTCGGGACGGAGATAAAGCTCGTTCTTTGTGTCCTCGGTTACGCCCTGGAACGTTTTGAACATGAGGTTGAACTGCCTGATGTCGGTGAAGTCATGCTTGCCGCAGTTCGGGCAGGGAATGCTCTTCTCTTTGATGTAGTCCATCATCTGATCGTTCGACCAGCCGGCAACGTTCGTGCCGTCGAAGTCCTCGATAAGGTTGTCCGCTCTGTGGCGCGTTTTGCAGGCGCGGCAGTCCATGAGCGGATCGGAGAAACCGCCGAGATGACCCGACGCTACCCATGTCTGAGGATTCATAAGGATAGCGGAGTCAAGACCTACGTTATACTTGTTCTCCTGAACGAATTTTTTGAGCCACGCGCTCTTTATATTATTTTTTAGCTGCATACCGAGCGGACCGTAGTCCCATGTGTTGGCAAGACCGCCGTAGATCTCGCTGCCCGGGTACACGAAGCCTCTGCCCTTACACAGCGCAACAATTTTTTCCATTGTCTTTTCTGAATTATTCATATTGATCTCCTCCTGAATGTCGTACGCAGAAAGCATCGTCAGGCTTTGCGTTCCGCGTCATCAATGATACCATTTTATCACCGTTTGTGGTTTTTGGCAATAAGTAAAAGGAAAATTATCGCAAAAAAGAAACGGGGCGCACGGCAAATAGCCGCTGCCCCGTTTTGTTACATTGTTTTGCCGATGCCGAGATTAGAGCTCATGCCTATGCTGTAGCGAAGAACATGGACTGCGTCGGCAGATGTGATCTGGTTGTCGCCGTCAACGTCGGCAAGCTTTTTGCTCTTGTCGCCGAGGATAACGAGACTTGCGCTGCTTCTGAGGATAATGAGCGCGTCTGACGATGTGATGCGCGAGTCGCCGTCAAGGTCGCCCTTGATACCCGTGTTGGAATCGGGGAGCACAACGGGTTCCGTCTTAGGCTCCGGGGTAGGTGCAGACGTGCCGTCCGCAACGAAGGGGATGTTATGTTCCTTTGCGAAGGTCTCGGCATACGAGCCGGATTTGCCGTAGATCGTTACATTTTTACTTTCTGCGAAAGCATCACTATCTATCGTATCGACCGAAGCCGGTATAACTACCTTCTTAAGAGCAGGGCAATTAAAAAAGGCATTATAGTCTATGGTCTTTACACCTTCCTGCATTATTGCCGTCTCGAGCGAGGGGCAGTCATTAAAAGCGTACCTTATCATCTCCACATTGCCCGGGATCGTGACCTGCTTGAGTGATTTGCTGTCGGAGAATGTAAAGTACAGCTCCTTCATGCCTTTTCCTATATTGACGGATTCGAGCTTTTCACAATGTGCGAAAGCAAAGTGCGCGCATTCCGTTACGGTATCGGGTATCGTTACACCTGTTATATTCTTATTCAACCAAAACGCCCTATCTCCGATGTAGGTAACGGTCTTTCCGCCAAGCTTGCTCGGGATAGTAACGTTACCGCCCGCGCCTGTATATTTTTCGATAGAAACGGTACCATCCTCGCGAACGACATAGCCATACTCGCCCTCGGTGATGATCTCAACGCTATTCGTTGTATCCTGTACTGCCTGTTCCGTTATCTCCGCCGCGCTTACGGAATACGATGCCGCAAACGGCGTGATAAGCATTGCGCCCGCAACAACGGCGCTCAAAAGCCTTCTTTTCATTGATGTTTCCTCCTGCAAAAAATGATCCGATCAAACGGCACTTATGTGACCGCGTCATTTGACAAAAGTATTATAGATCAATTTCGAGACAATGTCAAGTCTTTACTTCAAGATCACAAAGAGCTTTTTAATATAACAGCTTCGGCGCATCTTATTCCGTCTGCCGCCGCCGACATGATGCCGCCTGCGTAGCCTGCGCCCTCGCCGCACGGATATACGCCCTCAACGCTCAGCGATTCGAAACTTTCACCGCGGAGGATCCTCACCGGGCTGCTTGAACGCGTTTCCGAGCCGGTAATTACAGCGTCGGGATCGGCAAAGCCGTGCAGCCGCCTGTCAAGCAGCGGTATTGCTTCGCGAAGGCTGTCCGCTGCAAAGCCGGGCAGATAGTCCGCTGCGTCGGCAAACTCATAGCCCGGTCGATAAGTCGGGATAACGCTGCCGAGAAATGTGCTTTTTCTGCCCGCAAGCAGATCGCCCACACGCTGCACGGGAGCGCGGTATGTACCGCCGCCGGCGATAAACGCCGCGCGCTCTATCCTTCGCTG
>OMPZ01000071.1 GCA_900313125.1 uncultured Eubacteriales bacterium
ACTTTTCACGCGTGTAGCTGCGGTTCATCGCCTTGAGGACTCTGTTCGAGCCGGACTGGAACGGCAGGTGAAGATGCGCAGATATATGCCTGCTCGACGCGATAACGTCGATAAGCTCCTTTGAACAGTCCTTCGGGTGAGAGGTCATAAAGCGCAGGATATAGTCGCCCTCGATCTTGTCGATCTCCGCCAAAAGCTCGGCGAAGGTGTGCTTTTCCTCCAGATTTTTGCCGTAGGAATTGACGTTCTGACCGAGAAGAGTTATCTCCTTGTAGCCGCTTTCGATCATCTCGCGCGCTTCCGTCACGACGTCCTCGAATTTTCTGCTGCGCTCGCGCCCTCTTGTGTACGGCACTATGCAGTAGGTGCAGAAATTGTTGCAGCCGTACATTATCGGCAGCCAGCCCTTGAACGTGCCGTCGCGGCGCGTCGGTATACCCTCGTAGACAGTTTTGTCGTCAACGCCCGTTTCGTAAACGCGCCCGCCGTAAGTCACCGTGTTGTAAAAAAGCTCGGGGAAACGGTGGAGAGAGTGCGTGCCGAACACGAGGTTTACAAAAGGAAAGCTCTTGTACAGACGCTCTGTAACGTGCTTTTGCTCCATCATGCAGCCGCACAGCCCGATCGTCACGGACGGGTGACGGCGTTTTATGTTTTTCAGCGCGCCCACGTTGCCGAAAACTCTGTCCTCGGCGTGTTCGCGGACGGCGCAGGTATTGAACAGGATAAAGTCGGCGTCCTCCGCCGTTTCGGTAAAGCCGAAGCCCATCTCGGCGAGCATACCCTTTATCTTCTCGCTGTCGGCCACGTTCTGCTGACAGCCGTATGTGCGGATACACGCCATCGGCTTATCGCCGCGCGCGCGCACCGCCATGACCTCGGCACAAAGGTGTATGTAGTTATTTTCGTCGGTAAAATTTTTATATTCAAAGGTGTTAGCCAAAGCGTCCACTCCCGTATGTAAATATTAACAAGAGACATTCTCTGCCATTTTAACTTATCAAGATAGAATCTCACACTATATAATACCACAAAATCCCTGACTCTTCAAGTGGCGGCGGGATTTTTACAATTTGTTTACGTTTGGACGCAAAAAAGCCGCGGGTCAATTAGTCCTGCGGCTTTTTGTTATAATTGATATCAGTAAACGCTCTTGATGCTCTGATTTGCTGCGATCTGCGGCGTATCGGCGATCATCTTCGTTACATATTCCTCAAAGGCGTAGCTTGAAAGCGAATCGTTGATAAGCACGGGGCACTTTCTGTTCTCCGCTTCAAAGTATTCCGCGGAGGACTTCGTGCCGTTAGTGAACTCGACAGTCACCTTAAGAAGCTGTTTTTTGCCGCTCGTGCTGTCCTCGATGCCGCCTGCGCGCTGTGCCGACGTAAGATTCTGATAGAACACGTTGAATTTGTCCTCGTCTATCGCCGTGCCGTTACAGGTCACGGTGGTAGTCGTGGTCTCAACGTCGTCCTGTGTCGTTGTCTCGTTCTTCACGTCGAATTTGTACTCCTTGCCGTTGGCTTCAACGGTGATGGCTGAAACGGCGGAGAGCTTCGGGTCCATTATCGAAGCGTCAACGCACTCGTTGTAGTCGTGGAGCGCCCACGGCACGGACTCCTTGCCGATCTTATAGATAACGCCGCCGCTGAGAATGTACACCTTGTCCTCGCTGTCGGGCTTTGTCGCCTTGTAGCTGACCTTGATGTCGGGATACTCGGCTTCGACCGTAACGTACGGATCGTCGAGACCGTATTCCTTGATCCTGCTTTCGTCGGCGTTGACCGCCATAACCTCCTCAGCCGTAAGATTCCTTACATTGTTTATCATGTAGGTAACGACTTCTTCGTTCGCGAGCACATTGTCGGGAGATGTTATCCTGTACGTCTCGGAGTAAGCGGAATCGTTTGCGTATTCAAACACGACGTCGCCGCCGAAGAGACTGCCGCCGAACACCATTTTTGAGAACACGTTGCCGCTCTCGTCTGCAGCGGCAGAGCCGATCTGAGTTGAGATCATGCCCATCGCACCGAGAAGGAATCCGTCCGCCGAATCTGTCGTGACGAGGTAGACGTTCTTGTCGTCGTTGACCATAAGGTATGTGCCCTGATTATCGGGGGCGTCGTCGCCGACGATTATAGTTGCCTTGTCGCCGCCCTTATAGGTGACGTTTACCGTAGCTCTCGGGCTGTCAAAGCCAAAGTCAGACTTTTTCGAGCCGTCGTTTACGATCCTGCCTGCTTCAACGGCTGCAGCGTCGTTTGCGAGCATATCGGGGTTGCCGCCGAGCAGCTCCATATCCTCAAAGCCGACAAGCGTGTATACAGTCGCTTCCGTCTGGGTCGAGGTCGTTCCGTCGGAGTCCGTGACCTCGGTCGTCGGAGTATCGGCAAGCAGCGTGTACTTGCCCGTTTCGTTGTCTACCTCGATCTTCTCAATGTCGGCGGGAATGTGTGTGATAAGGTGATAGTCCGTCACTTCGTCCTCCGCCGTGTAATCGGAGCTGTCGGAGGATGAAGTATCTTGGTTCTCTATATCCTTCGGGTCCTCCTGCTGCGGCAGCAGGAAGTATACGAGCAGGAAAACTCCCACAAGCAGCACGACCGCGGCAATGGAGATTATAAGCGTTTTCGTTGTCTTTTTCATGATCGTCCTCCGTTACATATTGCGGCGTTTTACAAAGATAACGATACCTGCGATGAGCACGCAAAGCGGGATAGCTACCGCGAAGAGCACCGTGAATACTCCGAGCTGAGCCGATGTTATGCTGAGCGTTTCAGACTGGAGCGACTGTGTTTCGATGCTGACACCAACGTTGTCTCTGCCGACAAGCGTGTTGAGCATCGACAGCATATAGGACGCGTTGCCGTACATATTCGATGCGAGGAACGATTCGGTAACAACGTAGTTCGAGCCGATGACGATGATGTTGGAATCATTCGTCGCGGTGGAATCTGAGTCTGTATCAGAATCGGTATCGCTCTTTGTCGAGCCCTTTGTCGCGATCGCGCCGACTGCAAGACCGGGCATGGATTCTTCCTTAGGCTCCGCGCTGTCGCCCGTTTCGGCAGGATAGACCACCGTGCTCTGGTCGGAGAGCTTGAACAGCGACTTCGCGTTGTTCTCGTCCGTTATCTTGACTGGGTGCGTATATACGCCGTTGCCGTAGAATACGCAGAACGGCAGATCGGAGTTCTTCATCTTTTCGGTATATGTCGTGTCGGTGTATTCCGACGCGAAGAGGTATACGCCGTATGTGATCTGAGAGATCTTGCTCATGTCGTTCTCGACCGCGTAGCCGTTCTCGACCTGCAGACCCCACTGCTCGAGCAGGGAGTCGATGTTCGGCATGGGCGCGAGCGACGCGCTCGGCAGGTACAGAAGCTGCTTGCCGTACTCGCCGTCGTTGTTGAGGTAAGCGGAGATCTTATCAACATAGGACGCGTCGAGATCGACGTTCGGCGCGTAGAGGACGAGTATCTCAGTATCGGCGGAAATGTCGTCGATCGCGGGAGAAAGCTCCTCCGTCTCAAAGCCGTTGTTGTCGAGGAACGTTTTGAACGCGGAGTAGTCCTCGCTCGAGATGCCGGAGATGAAGGACACCTTCGGCTTTCTGTCGAGAGTTACGTTGAGTATCGCGCTCGTGACGGCTTCTTCCACCTTGCAGCCTGCGATGTAGTAGGAATACGAGGTGTAGTCGATCTGAACGTCGAAGTAATCCATCGTGGAGAGATACTTGTAGTCGTTCTCGCCCTGAACGATGATTCCGTACTGAGCAAGCTGCTCGTCGGGGTACTGGCTCGTAAAGGTCGGGTTTGACGCGAGATCAAGGAACTCGAGCGAGATGTGGTCGGAGTTGTCCTTGTACTTGTGCAGAAGGGAATCGGACTGGATATAATACTCGCCGCCCTCGCGGTACGTTTTCTCGTCGGCGAGAACGATGATCCTGATATCCTGACCGAGCTTCGAGAGGTAGTCCAGGGTCTCGTCGGTAAGGTCAAAGCTGCCGGAGCCTGTCGTGTCGGCAACGAGCGCGGGCACACGCTCAACGAGCGTTGTCGCAAGCAGGTTCACGATGATGACAGCCGCGATAAACAAAGCTACGAGCGCGATCGAGAACCAGCCGCGTTTGAAGGCTCTCGCCTTGAGCGAGCGGCGGCTTTTGCGCTGCGCCTTCTTCTCAGCCTTTTCGGGCGAGATCGTTTTTTCCTTCTTCGGCTTTTTCTCCTTGCCGGTCGTTTCAGCCGTTTTTGTATCGGCAGTATCGTCGGCGGAGTCGTTTTCCTCGGCGGTGTCCTTTTCCTCCTCGGAAGCCGTCTCTTCCGCCGAGCCCTCCTCTGTCTTTTCCTCTGTATTTTCCGGGCTTTCGCTCTCATTGACAGCGGCAGCCGCAGTCTCCTCAGCAGCTTCCGTTTCGGCGGACTTTTCGGCAGTATCGCCGTCTTTTTCAAGCGTCAGCTTTTTTTCGCTCTCGCCGCCGACAGCGAGCTTTTCGTTTTCTTTTTTCTTACTCACAGCGTGCACCTCCTTAGCTCCAGCGTTTCTTCTCTACCACGCGCACCGTCAGGAATATGAACAGCGCGATCAGCGAAAGGAAGAACACTATATCGGCAAGACTGAGAAGTCCGACCGTGAAATTCTGATAATGAGTCAGGAAAGATACGGCGTTGAGAGCTTTGCTCACAAACGAGACCGTGACAGCGTTCGCTACGTTGTCGAGCAGGTATACGAAAAGACCTGCGGCAAAGCCCGTAACGGCTGCGATCATCTGACTCTCAGTCAGCGACGACAGGAAAATGTCGATAGCGATAAACGTAGCCGCAAGCAGGAAAAGACCTATGCAGTTGCAGATTATCACCGACCATTTCGGCGTTGTGAAGAACGAGAGCGTAAAGCCGTATATCAGAAAGATCGACATACAGATAAGATAAAGCAGGCACGCCGAGAAAAATTTGCCCAGCACGATAGACGGTATGCTGACAGGAGAGGTGAGCAGCGCCTGATCTGTTTTAAGGCGTTTTTCGTCGCTCATAAGGCGCATACACATTATGGGCGTGAGGAATATCGTTACAAGGAACATATTTGAAAAAACGTACGAAAGCTCCGAGGTGTTGTTCCCAAGGCATATAAGCGAGAAAAACAGACCGGAGAAAAACAGGAATATCGCCATGATAACGTAAGCAAGCGGCGAACAGAAATAGGAGTACATCTCCCTTTTGATTATCGCAGTCATTTACTTTACAGCCTCCCTTTTTGCAGCGTAGCTCGTGTCGTTGGTGAGCTTGAGGAAGATCTCTTCAAGCGACGGGTCTGCGCTCTGCATTAGCATAAGGGGCAGCTTGTTTTCGGCAAGCTTGTAGAAAACAGCTTCTCTCACGTCGCAGTTCTGATTTTCCTCTATGATAAATTCGTAAATGCCGTCGGAAAGCTCGCGCTCCGTCTTGATCGACTTTACGTCGCGTATCGACTCGACAGCGTTTATCACAGCGGACTTCGAGCCCTTTACCTGTATACGCAGCTTGTCGGACTTTCCGAGCACCTTCGAGAGATTTTCCGTTTCGGCGTCGGCTACGATCCTGCCGTTGCTGATGATAAGCACTCTGTCGCAGATCGCCTGCACCTCGGAGAGGATATGCGAGGACAGTATTACCGTGTGCTTTTTGCCGAGGTTTTTCACGAGGTTCCTAATCTCGATGATCTGTTTCGGGTCGAGACCGACGGTAGGCTCGTCGAGGATAAGCACGGGCGGGTTGCCGAGCAGAGCCTGCGCAAGACCGACGCGCTGCTTATAGCCCTTTGACAGATTTTTGATAATGCGGTCCTCGACCTGACTGATCTTCACAAGGCGGCACACCTCGTCGATGTGCTGCTCCTTATCGAGCTTGACGCGCTTTAGGTCGTACATGAACTCAAGGTACTTGCGAACGGTCATGTCGGTATAGAGAGGCGGTATCTCGGGGAGATAACCGATCTTTGATTTCACGCCCTTCGGGTCGTCGAGTATCTCGCAGCCGTCAACGGTAACGGTTCCGCTCGACGAAGAAAGATAGCCTGTGATGATATTCATGGTAGTTGACTTTCCTGCGCCGTTAGGTCCGAGAAAGCCGAGTATCTCGCCGCTTTTTACGGTAAAGCTTATGTCGTCAACGGCTTTTTTGTCGCCGTACATTTTTGTGACATTTTTCACTTCAACCATATAGCTCACTCCTTTTTTTGTAAAATAAGTCTCACAGAACTTAGTGTATTACAAATTTATTAACGGAGTGTGAACTTGAAAGGTATATATAGTGAAATTTGCGGGCTGTTTCCCGTTTTGCTTTCAGATGATTTTAAGAAAACAAAAAACGGCGCAGAGAGCCGGATCGTAGGCTCCCCGCGCCGGGATATGTAATTTCAGCCGCACTAATCAACGTAATTTCCGTCAACGAGCTTTGCTTCGCTGCGTGAAAGCGAAAGGTCGTCGATCGGGTCGTCGTACTCCTTTATCTTGTTGACGGAGTAAAAACCGCTCCTGATAGCCGCAAGCTTTGTTGAGTGTGTGTTCAGAAGGTCGAGCATGAGCTGTATCTCGTCGTCAACGTCGCTCTGCTTCGTGCTCTCCGACTTTGCCATATTGTCGAGGTCAAGCTTCAGCTTTTTGATGTCCTTCTGGATATAGTCTATCATCGTGACGGCGTCCATGCTCGTCTCGCGCACCTTGTCCATAAGCTCGAGCGACTCGCGCCGAACCTCCTCGCGCGCCTGCGTCGCCGACGTATATGTGCCGTTTACGCGCTCAAACTCCGTTTTCATTATATCATACTTTTTTGTAAGCTCCGCCTTTTCTTCGGCAAGCTCCTCTACACGCTTAGAGTAGAAACGCTTGTTTTCTTCAAGCTCTGTGCGAAACGCGCTCGCCTGCTCGACCGACGTTTTCACACTCTGATAGAGACGCTCGTTTTCCTTTTTAAGGCGCAGCAGCTCGCTCGATCTGTCGGCGGCTTCATATTCAAGCTGCATAACTCTTTCCTTCAGCTCTATCTCCTTGATCTCTGACATTTATAACACCTCCGGTGGTAATTGCTGTCGGGCAATCGTTTTATTGATAGAATTATAACAAATATTTTTTGAAATTACAAGATGTTTTGGAAAATTAGTGCAAAAAATAAAAAACGGCAAAGAAACCAAGCTGTCTCTTTGCCGCAGCGCTTATTTTTTATCCCCCGCAAGCTCGACGAGCTTGTTGAGACGGTGGTTCAGCCCCGATTTGCTGATGTGAACGTGAGAGACCTCGACAAGCTCCTTCAAAGACGCGATCGGGTGAGCGCGCCTGAGCATTGCCGCCGCTTTCAGCTCCTCGCTGAGCGTGTCGAACGCGCCGCTGTCCTCAAGCGTTTGAATGGCGCGCATTTGCTTCGCAGCCGCGGAAACGGTCTTGTCGGTGTTTGCGATCTGCGAATTGATCTTGCGGTTGAGGGAGTTTTCGAGACTTTTCTCGATCTTCACCTGCATGACCGACATACTCGCGCCGCCCGCGCCGATGAGCGTCAGAAGGTCGGCTATGTCCTCGCTGTCTTTGAGATAAACGACGTACGAACCGCGGCGGCTTATCATTTTCGGTGACGCCGCTTTGCCCCCGGCAAGCTCTGTCGTTTCCTTTATCACTCTGCACAGATCCTCCGAGAGATTTTTGTGTACCGTGTTAAACTCTAGACGATATTCCGTTTCGGGCGCGGATATCGTGCCGCAGGTGAGGAACGCACCGCGCAAAAATGCCGCTGCACAGGGTTCAAACTCAAGATTCGCCATGTTGATGCGCAGCGAAGCTTTCCCCTCCTCGTGACCGAAGTACGAGAAAACGCGAGCGCAGTCATCCGCCGACGGGATCGCTACTCTGTAAACGGAGGAATTGTTTTTGCGCGCCGTGAGAGTTTTCTGCGTTTCGACGACGGCTCCCGTCACCTCTGCGACGACCTGCGAAAAACGCTCGGCAGCCGCGCCGCTCTCCGTGCGGAAATAGATCTCTTTATCGTTAAAGCTGCGGCAGAAAAGCAGCAGCCCGTACGCTTCCGATCGTTCGATCTCTTTGAGCTTTACGCGCGTTTTGGAAAGCTCTCTTTTTACGTCGCCGGAAAATGACACGCCGTCCGCCTCCCTCTGTTTGACCTAATGGTATCAACTTACGTCTTTTCAGGTGATCGTCT
>OMPZ01000034.1 GCA_900313125.1 uncultured Eubacteriales bacterium
GCCTTGACGCTCGTCTTTTCCTTCGAGGTGACTGTTACCGTGATGTTCCCTGCCGTGGTGAATTTATCCGTGCTGTAGGAGACATTCGAGGTGACGTCCTTTGTCGTGCCGTCGTTATATATGCCGTTGATCTTGATGCCCGTTTTGTCGAGCGCATCTCCGACGAAGTAACTCGTTTTGTTCGGTTTTGAGCTTACCGTGAGCGACACGAGCTCGACCGCCGTGACCGTGATAGTAAAGCTCGTTTTGAGAGCGGCGTTCTTTTGCGAGCTGACTGTTACGGTGATAGTGCCCGCCTTTGTAAGCTTGCTTTCGCTGTAATTTACGCTGTTTGTAACCTCGACCGTGCCGCCGTTGTTGTACGTTCCCATGACCTTTATGCCGGTCGGGTCGAAGGTCTGACCGACGTAGTAGCTTGTCTTTGTCGGCTTGGCGGCAACGGAGATCGCCGTAAGCTCGACCGCCGTGACCGTAACGTTAAAGCTTGTCTTGACACCGGTGTTTTCGGTCGATGTTACCGTCACCGTCTGAGTTCCTGCCGAAGAAAAAGTTTTCGGGGAATAGCTCACCTTTGATGTAACGTCGGCATTTTTACCGTTGTTGTATGTGCCCGTCACCTTGATTCCCGCGGGGTCGAACGTCTCCCCCGTGAAATACGAGGTCTTTGCGGGCAGCGTCGTGACGGCGATCGAGGTAAGCTCGACGTCGGTCACAGTCACCTTGAACGTGGTCTTTACACTCTCGTTCTGCGTAGATATCACGGTGATAGTCTGAACGCCTATAGTGGTCGATGAATAGCCCTCGTACCTCACGCTGCCGCTGACATTCTCGCTTGTACCGTTGTTGAACGCGCCCGTCACTACGATGCCCGACGGGTCGAACGCGTCGCCCTTGTAGTATGTCGTTTTGCTCGGCAGCGACGTTACTGTCAGCGCGGTGATCTCGACAGACGTCACAGTTACGCTGAACGTTGTTTTCACGGTCTTGCCGCTGTCGGTAAAGGAGACCGTGATCGTCTTTGTGCCTGCCGTTTGGTCGAAGCCGGAGTAAGACACCCTGCTCGTCACCTCTGAGGTGATGCCGTTGTTGTACGCCGCCATGACCTTGATGCCGGTCGGGTCAAAGCTTTCGCCGGAATAATAGCTGATCTTCGTCGGCTTTTTCGTGACGGTCAGCGAGGACACCTCTATCGCCTTGACGGTCACGGTAAAAGTCGTTTTGACAGAGCTGTTCTCATTCGAGGTGACAGTTATTGTGACCGTACCCGCGCTTTTCGATGAAAAGCCGCTGCACATTACGTTGTCGGTAACATCGACGGACGAACCGTCGCTGTATTTACCCATGACCTTCAGACCGTCGGAAACGAAGCTTTCGTTTACGAAGTAGCTCGTTTTGTTCGGGCTGCTCGTTACGGAGAGCGACTGCAGTACAGCCGGCTGTACTGCGACCGTGACCGTGAAGGTCGTTTTAACAGACGTATTCTCCTTCGAGGTGACCGTTACAGTTACTGTGCCTGCGGTTTTAGATGAAAATCCGCTGTAATCGACCTTGCTCGTAACGTCGGCGGTCGAGTTGTCGCTGTAGGTGCCCGTGACCTTTATGCCGTCGCTTGAAAAGCTCTCGCCGACGTAGTAGCTCGTTTTCGTCGGCTGCTTTGTTACGGCGATAGACGTAAGCTTTGCCGCCGCGACGGTAATATTGAACGACGTAGTTATCGTGCCGTTGCCGTAAACGACGGTGATAGTTTTCGTACCTGCCGCTGCGGCGGAGAAGCCGCGGAAATCACACATACTTGTGACGTCCTTCGTCGAGCCGTCGGTATACTTCGCCGTGACGACTGCGCCCGTCTTGTCGAGCGCGCTGTCGCCGATCTCGTATGTGGTTTTTGTCGGCAGCTTTGTCATAGAAATGGAGCTGATCGTTTTCGGCTGTATGATCTGAAGGTCAAGCAGGCTTGAGCTTAGGTTTGTCATTCCCTTGCCGCCGGAAAAGCCATAAAATTCGTTGACCTCAAGCGTGATGGTCTTGCTCGCCGAGTCGATGCCGACATTGTTGCGCAGCTCTATCCTTGCGAGCTCCGTTTTTGACGAGAAGGTCTTGCCCTTCTCCGAATCGTACAGGATACTCAGGCAGCACTCTCTTTCGTAGCCGTCGTAGTCGGGTGCGAAAACCATATTGCCGCCCGTAGCGTTTGAGCCGATCGTCGCGCCCTCGGGGTGGGTGTAGGAGTCAAGACCCTTCAGGCGGAACGATATGCCCTGAATAGTCGTTCCGGCGTCAACGTAGACGACCGCGTAGGCGGATTCGCTCGCGGGCATCGTCACCGTACCGCTGAGCGAATTGCCCGAGGTCTCAGGAACTGTCGCCGCTATCGCCGACAGCGGCAGACAGGTCAGTATCATTATTGCTGTGAGTGTTAAACATAGGAGCTTTTTAAACATCTCGATCCCTCCGCGAATTTATAATATTATTCTAACACACGAGTGTAATTTTGTAAATGTTTTACAAGAAAAAACTTCCATATTTTTATTTGATATATATGTTGCCATAAAATCACGCTATCCCCGCGATGAAGCACACCGCGTTGATAACGGCGCACAGCAGCGTGCCTGTTACAAACGGCAGCGCTATCGACAGCAGCGTCCACTTGACGCTTTTTGTTTCCTTATATATCGTCAGGCACGTTGTCGAGCAGGGAAAATGAAACATCGAGAACACGATCACGCACACCGCCGTTACGGGAGTCCAGCCGTGTGACGACAGTATCGCCGAAAGCGAGGTCACGTCGGGCAGCTCGGTGAGCGTCAGATCCTGCATATAGATCATCAGCGTTATCGGCAGCACTATCTCGTTTGCGGGAAAGCCGAGAATAAACGCGGCAAGTATCGCGCCGTCAAGCCCTATCAGCGACGCGAACGGGTCGAGAAGCTCCGTAAAGTGCGAGATCAGCGAAATTCCGCCTACGCTTACGTTTGCAAGCAGCCATATCACAAGTCCGGCGGGCGCCGCCACAACTACGGCGCGAAGCAGTACAAAGAGCGTTCTGTCAAAGATCGAGCGGACTATCACTTTGCCTATCTGCGGCTTTCTGTACGGCGGCAGCTCGAGCACGAACGACGACCGCTGACCTTTGAGCGCCGTTTTTGACAGCAGCTTTGACGCGGCGAGCGACATGAGAACCGCGATCACTATGAACAGCAGCAGAATTGACGCCTTCGCAAGCGACGAGCCGACTCCGCTCAGCGCCGAGCAAAAAAAGATCGTGATAACGGAAATTATCATCGGGAAACGCCCGTTGCAGGGGATAAAGCTGTTTGTCAGCATGGCGATGAGCCTTTCGCGCGGAGAGTCGATTATCCTGCAGCCCGTTACGGCGCAGGCGTTGCAGCCGAAGCCCATCGCTGTGGTGAGCGACTGCTTGCCGTGCGCGCCGGCGCAGCGAAAGCACGAATCGAGGTTGAACGCTATGCGCGGAAGGTAGCCGGAGTCCTCAAGCAGGGTGAACAGCGGAAAGAATATCGCCATAGGCGGCAGCATCACCGACACCACCCATGTGAGCGTTGTGTACACGCCGTCGATAAGCAGAGAGACTAACCGCTCGGAAGCCCCCGCGCCGAGAAGAAGCTCCTTCAAAACGCCGCCGCCCTTTGAGAAAAGCCCGCTCAAAAGCTGTGACGGGTAGTTCGCGCCGACGATCGTTATCCAGAAAATGCCGAGCAAAAGCAGGAGCATTATCGGGATACCGAAACGCTTTGACAGCAATGCCTTGTCGATCCTTCTGTCGGTCAGGTCGGCAGCCTTTCCGTTCGTTTTGCAGCAGGCACTAAGCACCTGCGCGGCAAGCGCACCGGGGTCGCCGATAACGCGTTTTTCCGGCGCGTCCGATTCTGCCGCGCTCTCTATCGAAAACTTGAGCCGATCGAGACCCTTGCCGTTTCTTGCCGCCGTCGCCGTGACGGGTACGCCGAGCATTTCGGACATTTTATCGACATCGACCGAGATCCCCTTTTTCTTCGCTTCGTCGATAAGGTTCAGGCAGACTATCGCCCTCGACGGCGAGCTTGAAAGAATATCGGCGGCAAAATTCAGATTTCTTTCCAGACACACGGCGTCGATAACTATAACCAGCACGTCGTATTCGCCGCTGTAAATGTAATCGCAAGCCGCTTTTTCCTCGGCGGACGACGGCGTCATCGAATATGTACCCGGCAGGTCGAGTATACTGTATCTCCTGCCGTGAAACGTGTATTCGCCCATAGCGTTCTCTACGGTTTTTCCCGTCCAGTTGCCCGTATGCTGGTGCATTCCCGTAAAGCTGTTGAAGATGGTGCTCTTCCCCACGTTCGGGTTGCCTATCAGCGCGACGGTGTAGTCGGCGGCTCGCTTTTGTTTTCGTTTCTCGGAAAAAATATGTCCGTTTATAATGATCGCCTCCTGTAGTATTCCTAAAGAAAGCGCCCGGCAGAAAAATTACCGGGCATCTGTTATTCTTGGACGCAGCCTGTGAGATTCGTTCGGATATGCTTCTATACTGCGGCGCGCATATCGTGTACGATACCGTTGATACCTTCGGCGTCGCGCGTTCTCACGGCGATGACGGCGCCGCTCACTCTGACCGCGATCGGGCTGCCGCCAAAGCCGACATACAGCTTATCTACGACGGCGCCCTTCAAAAAGCCAAGCTCGCCGAGCCGTGTTTTTATCGGCAGACCGTCGTCTATCTTTGTGATCTGCAGGCTGCCGTTTACGGGCAGCGCAGCAAGAGTTGCCGTGTGCATATACTCACCTCCGTGGGTGCTGTGTATACTTCCATGATATGCAAAAAGGTTTTTTCGGTGACAAAAAGGCAGCAGAGCGTGATGCCCTGCTGCCTTACAGCGATCGTTATTTATTTTCTTATCAGTCGCAAACCTTAACTCTCCAGCCGAACGGATCGTCAAGCTTACCGTACTGGATACCTGTCATTGTGTCGTAGAGTCTCTGGCTGAGCTCGCCGATCTCACCATTGTTGATGACCATAACGTCGTCAACGTATCTGAGCTTGCCTACCGGGGAGATAACGGCTGCAGTACCTGTGCCGAATACTTCCTCAAGCTTGCCTGTGTGCTGAGCCTCGAGCAGCTCGTCAACGGAGATCTTTCTCTCCTCTACCTCGTAGCCCCAGCTCTTGCAAAGCTCGATCGTCGAATTTCTCGTTACGCCCGGAAGGATAGAACCGTTGAGCATAGGAGTAACTACCTTGCCGTCGATCTTGAAGAAGATGTTCATGGAGCCGACTTCCTCGATGTACTTGCGCTCAACGCCGTCGAGCCAAAGCAC
>OMPZ01000125.1 GCA_900313125.1 uncultured Eubacteriales bacterium
CTACAGCGATTTGTCAATGGTGCCCAAGCGGGCACACGCAAGCTCGCGTTTGTAGGTTAATTAAGGCACAACTCTCGTCCCGCGCGGCTCGGCGCGCCCGGCACGCCTACTTTGTCTAATGCGGAAGGCATGGTGTACTATTTTGCTCAGCTTGATACTGCTACCGCCCACAATTTTTTAATTATACACTAACGCAAACCCCGTTATCGGTTATCTACGCGCTCGGGATACATATCGTGGTGCGAAAGCCGCTCCCACGCCATTTGCTCCCACTTCGTGCCGGGCATACCGTAATTGCAGTACGGGTCGATGGAAAGACCGCCGCGCGGAAGGAACTTGCCCCACACCTCGATATACTTAGGCTGCATAAGCTTTATCAGATCCTTCATGATGATATTCATGCAGTCCTCGTGGAAATCGCCGTGATTGCGAAAGCTGAAAAGATACAGCTTGAGCGACTTGCTCTCGACCATTTTCTCTCCGGGAACATAAGAAATATAGACCGTCGCGAAGTCGGGCTGACCCGTTATCGGGCACAGGCTCGTAAACTCGGGGCAGTTGAACTTCACAAAATAATCGTTGCCGGGGTGCTTATTCGGAAAGCACTCGAGCAGACCGGGGTCGTAGTCGAAGGCGTAGCTTGTTTTTTTGCCGAGAGCCTTGACTGTGCCTATCTCGTTTTCGTTTCTCATATTATTCCTCCTCGCGGTGCCGCGTCAAATATGGGTCTTCAAATATGCCGTTTAGCTGAAATGCTTTTGCTCTGTCGCGGCACGTTCCGCATTTGCCGCAGGGGCGGTCGCCCGACTCGTAGCAGCTCCATGTAAGCTCGTAGGGCGCGTCAAGCTCCAAGCCTTTTTTAACTACGTCGGCTTTCGTAAGCCCGACGAAAGGTGCTTCCACGCGAAGCATATTGCCGCTGCCGAGATATATCGCGCGGCTCATCGCGTCGTTGAACTCCCGAGAACAGTCGGGGTATGCGTTTCCGGCAGCGTCGTCGCCGTGCGCCCCGTAGTAAATGACCTCGCAGCCGTTTGACAAAGCAACGCTTGCCGCCGCCGAAAGGAACAGCCCGTTGCGAAACGGAACATAAGTCGAAACAGGCTTGCCGCCCGTCTTTTCGAGCTGTTCGGAATAGCTCTCCTTCGGTATCTCCGCGTCGGAAGCTTCAAGCAGCGTGCAGTCCGAGCCTTCAAATATTTTTTTCAAGTCGAGCGTTTTGAACGTGACGCCCATACGCGCCGCGATCTCCTTCGCGCAGGCAAGCTCGCGGCTGTGCTTCTGACCGTAGCTTACCGACAGAGCGGTAACGTTTTCCGCGCCGTATTTATCTATCGCGAGCGCGAGACAGGTGGTGGAGTCTACGCCGCCGCTGAAAAGTACAAGTGCTTTCATAAGCTTTTCCCCTTATCATTAATATCATCAGCTTAAGCCTTTTCGGGTGGTTATTTACTGAAAACTGAAAATTTTAGTAAACCGATCGCGGGGGCTTTCCGGTCGCCCCCGCACCCCTTCGGATTCCTCTCTCTAAGAGAAATTATTTGTATCGTTTGCTGTAAAAGTTAAAATATCGGAGTCGCTTCGCTCCTATTTTATATAGAAAGATTCCATAAAAGATAGATCAAATAAGATCGAAACGATCTTCCGCTATTATTCTTTTTTCAGTCTTAAGTTTTCAGTCTTAAGTTGATACCATTCCCCTTATCGTCAATCAAGCAGGTCGGCAAGCCTGCTGTCGGTTTTAAACTGTCCCGTGAGCGTTTTTGTCACCGTGCGCGCGTTTGTATTCCTGATACCGCGCGCCGTCATGCAGCTATGGCTGCCTGTTATCTTCACGCCCACGCTGTCTGTGCCTGCCGCGATCGAGATTATCTCCGCTATGTCGCTGCCGAGCTTTTCCTGTAGCTGGAGACGCTTTGCCGCCATGTCGCAGATCCGCGCGATCTTCGACAGCCCGAGCACTCTTCCGTTCGGGATATACGCGACGTTCACCGTCATGTCGTACATCAGCGCGATATGGTGCTCGCAGTAGCTGAACACGGTGATATCCTTCATCACGATATACGGCTGGGTCGTGTACTCCATGTCAAACGTCTTGCCGAACATCTCGGCGATCTCGCGGTTTGAGTACCCTATCCCCTCGAAGATCTCTTCACACATATTCGCGACGCGCCGTGGAGTTTCTCTGAGACCCTCGCGGTCGGGGTTTTCTCCGATGGCTTCAAGCAGACCTCTTATGTGGTATTCGATTTTTTCTTTATCCATATTAAACTCCCCTTTTCTCAGGATCCCAGATAAATTTATGCATTTGAAGCTGTACCCTGACCTCGTTTAGCTTGTGCGCCTTCATGAAGTCAACGATCTCAGCCGCGGTGATACTTCCGAACACCGGGCTGAAATAAACGCGGCACCTGCCGATAAGGTCGTATTTTTCAATTATCTCGAGCGCCCTTTCGAGGTCAGCGTTATCGCCGGCTACAAATTTTACCGTGTCGTTTTCACACAGGTATTCGTAGTTCTCAAGGCACATTTTATCTTCCATTTTGCTCGACGGCAGCTTATAGTCCAATGTGAACGACGGGCGGTAAACGCTTTGCGAAAGCTCCTTTATCGGAATACTTCCGTTCGTCTCGATCTCCACTCTGTGACCTGCGCGCATGAGGGTCTCGACAAGCGGCGCAAGGTCTTGCAGCATAGGTTCGCCGCCAGTCAGCGTAACGTTCATTATGCCCTCGCAGAAGCTCAGCAGCTCGCCTTCTGACAGCTCCTCGCACGGCGCGTCCTCTGCGTAAGCCCACTTTGTGTCGCAGTAAGGGCAGCGCAGATTGCAGCCCTTTGATCTGATGAACACGGCAAGCTCGCCTGCGCGCGCGCCCTCGCCGTTTATACTTACAAATTTTTCAACAACGGGATATCTCATCGCGATCGCTCCTCCGAATACGCCGCGCAGTTATCGGGCGTTTCAAACACAGTTACCTCGCAGACGGGCAGCCCCTGAGTTTTCAACATATCATAAAAGGAATGTGCAAAATTCTCGGCGGTCGGGCGGTAGTCAAGCTCGATAAGCCTGAACCCCTCTTCGTTGAGAGCGTCTAACGTTTTTTGTCGAAGCGAATTTTTCTCATACAAAAGCGCGTGGTCAAAGCTGTCGGCAAGCGAACGCACCGCTTTTTTGAGGTCGCCGAAATCAATGACCATACCGCGCTTTTCGCCGCTCTCGCACAGGTCATCGGAAGCTGCGCTCACCCTGACTACCCAATGATGACCGTGGATATTCGCGCATTTGCCGTTATAGCCGTGCAGAAAATGCGCGCTGTCAAACGCGGCTGATGTTTCGAGTTTATACATGATATCACCTTATTACTTCGGGCAAGCCCGAGAAATTCAGAAAAAGCAGCAAATAAAAAATGCGGCAATAAGCCGCACCTATCCTCACAAAAAAGAGCCCTGGTTTTGTTTACAGACAGGATGGTGCAAACGAACTGTCTCGTCACAGTGCTCCTGCGCCGCAACACCATTATTATACTCCCCTCAGCTCATTCTGTCAAGCGGCGGGCGAGCGCACCGCGTGCAATTGCGCGGTTGTAGGTTGTACAATGCGCTACTTCTTCGCCGCGCGGCTCGGCACTCCCAGAGTGCCTACTTTGTTTAAGGTGCGGAGAAGTTGTTGTTTTGCAATAACTCCGCAGCCACCCGGCAGCAGAACGGAAGTAGTGAAGAATGAATAATATTGAAAGCCGCTGCATTATGACTTTCCGCAAGGGAATATTTATAC
>OMPZ01000244.1 GCA_900313125.1 uncultured Eubacteriales bacterium
AAGCGAACCTGACGATATGCTGACTCTCGGCGATATCGGCGGCAAGCTCTATTTACAGACAAAGCTTATGCCCTCGATAAATATACATGAAAACAACAGCGCTGCGGCGCTTGAGATCATGTCGCGCTATGCCGCAGATCCTCACTGGCTGATCTATCTGCCGCCTACAATGTCGCCATGTAAAACAAGCGTGTTTGATGATTTTCTGGAGCACCCGTTGCAGGCGTTTGAATATTACAGAAATCACGGAGTAAAGAACGTTGTCTGTGAAAAGAAGCATATGGGCTCGCGCGCGGTTATCGTACTTTGCAAAAATGCAGAGACTGCTGCAAAGCGGTTTCGCGTAACAGACGGCAGCAGAGGGATTATCTACACAAGAACAGGACGTCATTTCTTTGTGGACAGCAAAATTCAGAATGCTGTGCTTGACAGACTTGATACCGTTCTTACAAAAACCGGCTTCTGGGAGGACTTCAAAACCGACTGGGTATGTTTTGATACGGAGCTTATGCCGTGGTCGGAGAAAGCGCAGGAGCTGCTTGAAAAGCAATACGCACCCGTCGGTCGTGCCGGACGAGATGGTCTGACTGCGGCGACAGAGGCGATAAGAAAGCTGTGTAAGCGTAAGAATGTGCAGTATGAATTACCGGAAGGCACTTCTGGGCAGAACTTTGACCCGACTGGGCTTTTAGCCGAATTCGAGCAGAAGAAGGAATCAATGGAAAGATACGTTGACGCCTACCGTGAATACTGCTGGACGGTGAATAGTGTGGACGATCTGAGAATTGCGCCCTTTCATATCCTCGCCGCAGAGGGTCAGACCTTCGGTTTCAAGCCTCACACATGGCATATGGAAACGATCAGAAAATACTGCACAGGTATCGACGATATCTTCATGGCTACCGATCATATCATCGTTGATGTAACGAGTGAGGAGAGCATACAAAGCGGTGTTTCGTGGTGGCTGAGCTTGACAGAAAGCGGCGGTGAAGGTATGGTAGTAAAGCCGGAGATCTTTACCACGAAGTACAATGGCAAGATCATACAGCCGGCAGTCAAGTGCAGAGGCAGGGAATATCTGCGTATTATCTACGGTCCCGAATACCTTATCCCCGAGAACTTAAAGCGTCTGAAAAGCCGTTCACTTTCAAGGAAGAGAAGCCTTGCACTCAGAGAGTTTTCACTCGGTATGGAGTCGCTTGACCGTTTTGTCTCAGATGAACCGCTTTACCGTGTTCATGAATGCGTGTTCGGTGTTCTTGCACTCGAAAGCGAGCCTGTTGACCCGAGATTGTAAAAAAGGAACTGATACTATGGAACTTGAAATTATAAAAGAAATAGATACAAAAGAGTACAGATGGTGCACCTCTGCCGTGCTGACAAAAGTATCGGGCGGCAGAGGAACACTTACAAGCGTATGGGAGGATAATGATATCTACGACACCTTCTACAATAAATCTGTGCTTATGCTGGGCGGCAAGCCCTTGATTCAAGGTGAATACCCTATGTGCGGAACATGTGAGGCTATGCTTGCACGGAGGTATGGAATTGAAAAAACAAATACGCCCGAGTTATCAGAAATCCTTTTGCCGCAGGCATGGCTTTGAGGAAAGACTATGCGAATACGACGGGTCGGGAATGCTCAAAATGATCAGGTGAACAAAAAGAAGCAGCTATGCTGTTCTTTTCTACGATAGCCAAAAACAAGAAAACCTTTGAAGCGATACTCGTGCTTGCAGTCACACTCGGAGCCATAGTGTCCACACCGTTTCTTATGGTCATGATGGAAAAATACAATGGGAGAACCGATATTGATATTCTTGATCTGCTGCGCTTGGAGCTTGCTCCTATGTTTAAATACGTTCTGCCGCTATGCGCTGTGTTATTTGTTTCAGGCGTACTTCTGAACATTTTTGTCGGCTCTGACCTGCTCGAAAGGAGGAACGGCTGATGTTCGGTCTGATTTATAAAGAGCTTGTCACACGGAAAAAACAGCTTCTTATCATGCCGCCGATCGCCGCTCTATTTACGATCATGGTGATCTCCGATGCGGCAACAAAGGATGAGTATATCGGCGTAATGCTCATGCTCGCGGCGGTGTGTATTATACTCGTTGCGGGAATGTTTGAGCAGGGCAGCTTTGAGAACGACGAAACAAAAATATGGCTATCGTTTATAGCGTCCTCCGAAGACGGCATCAGAAAGCAGATCGGCTCGAAATATCTGTTCAACCTGTTTTTGATGATATCGGTCTTTACGTATCTTGAACTGCTTTTTCAGCATGCAGCGGCTATGACCGGGATAAACGCAGATATGTTCTATATGGCGCTGCAGCTTATGATGTTTTTTCAAATGATCTACCGCGCAATCGAGTCGCCGTTTATGGTGGCTTTCGGCAGCAAGTACGGCAACAACATACGAATGATCGTTATGATTATTCTTGTTTTTGGATTCATCGTGTACGCTCTGTTCGGTGATTTGTCGATATTCGGTTCGACCGAGGAGCTGCTTCTGAGGGCTGAAAAGTTTCTGACTGACAACGGCTCTTATTTTATCCTGCTGACGCCTGCATTCTCATTCGCGCTCTACTATATTTCATTCGAGATATCTTGCAGACTCTATTTACACGGAGGCGAGTATTATGAAAAGTGATAAAATGACAAGCCGCCGTATCATAATTTTTCTTGCTTTATCATTTGCACCGCCGTGGGCGCTTTCCTTTATATATATGGCGAAGTATGGCAAAACGACAGACGGAGCTTTTTACGGTTTGCTTTGTTCGTTTGCTATGTTGGTTCCCGCTATCGCGAACATTCTGACGCGAGTTATAACAAAAGAGGGCTTTGACTGCTGCAAATTCAGCATGAAGTTCAAAGGCAATGTGTGTTATTTATTCATTGCTCTCTGCTTCCCGATAGTCTGCGGATATATAACGGCTTTGGCTTCGGCTGCTGTATTTATTCCTGAGTGTTCTGTGCTTGACATTGTCAAAAAGACGGATCATCTGCAAACGGCTGCGGTAGCTTTGTATGCTTGTGGTGTAAGCGCTTTAGGGATAATTCCCGGCTTCGGCGAGGAGTTCGGCTGGAGAGCGTATCTTACTCCGAAGCTTGAAGAGAAAATGCCGCTGCCGGCGGCAATAACTGTGAGCGGTATTATCTGGGGCTTGTGGCATGCTCCGCTGATCGTTTGCGGACACAATTTCGGCACTGATTACATCGGATATCCTTATGTCGGAATTGTGTTGATGTGTGTTTTCTGTGTATTTATGGCGCTGTTCCTGACAGCACTTGTTAAGGCAACAAATTCAGTAATTCCAGCAGCGCTTGGTCATATAGCATTTAATAACTGTATCGGCGCTGTACCCGGAACAATGTTTAATTATGTTGTGTCGGAGGATTTTACTCCCGGTAATTCACTTGTTTATCCTGCTGTTATGCTTGCCGTGACATCGGTTATGGCGCTGCTGACTGGTATACTGATATTAAGGCAACACCGAACAAAGCCGTAAGGCGGTCTTTGTGCGGTGTTGCCTCAGGTATCAGATCTGAGAACGGTTACCGGAGAGCTTTACGGCAGAAAACTCCGAAAGTGAATAATATTTCTTACAACTGTTGATATTATCCTTCTGTTTGTGTTAGAATGGAATCAGAATAAGCTGTATATACATAAGGGAAACAAAGAAATGAAAATAGACAGACTGATCGGTATACTTTCACTGCTTCTGCAAAAGGACAAGGTAACATCTGCCGAGCTTGCAGAGAAATTTGAGGTATCACGGCGAACGATTCTTCGTGATATAGAA
>OMPZ01000163.1 GCA_900313125.1 uncultured Eubacteriales bacterium
ATTACAGTCTTAGTGCATTGAATGTTAAGGGCGTTCTTACTGAAGGTGCAGTACTGTATTTTGATGATACTGTTTCCGGCACGCTGACAAATGGATATACAACAAGCGGAAATACAGCCGCACCGTCAACATATTTCAAGCTTAACGATGATTCGACCCACATCATAGATTGGAACAATGCAGAAACCGAGGCGTTTATCAAGCTAAACGACAAATACAGCTACGATATAACCGGCGCGAGCCTTGTGCTTGACGGCTTGATCGGCGTGAAGTTTAAATTTAACCTTCCTGCCGACGAAAAGGTAGATATTTCGTTTAAGTGGGGCAGCGAAAATCAGAATACCTATAGTGAGCCAATTTATGGCAATAATGACCCCGAACTGGTTTATACAACGTTATATATTTCCGCAAAGGAACTCAGCGACACCATTGCTTATACCATAAAAGAGTATAAAGGTGAGAATGATAGCTCGCTGACAGCCGAAGTTTTGGCAAGCGGCACATACTGCGTAAAGACCGATTATCTTGACAAGCTCAGCAGCCAAACAGAAGAGGTACAGCAAATGGCGAAAGCTGTTGCAAACTACGGCGCGGCGGCTCAAACTCTGTTTAACTACAACACCGGAAAGCTTGCAAACGCCGGCTTAACATACAATAAGAGCAGCGGTATTACCGATATAGACACATGGGTCGCTTCATATAAGCCGTCTGAAATACCCGACGACTATAAAGAAGACGAGACCACAAAGCTCAGCTATTACGGAAGCTCCATGATATTAAATTCCAAAACCGTTATGAGAACTTATATACGAATGAGCGATCCGAGTGACGTTGATTCTTACCGTGTTTCGTATGGCAACCAATTTTTTTATTTTTCACCTATACAGTATGAAGAGGGCAGCCATTACTTCTATTTCGACACCGACGGAATATCCCCGGATAAGCTTTCTACGCCGGTAGTGATCCATATTGCGGCAGGCTCAATTAACCAGTACAATTATTTCACAAAAGAAAAGGACGTTATGACCTTCACCTACAGCCCGATGGACTACATCTACGCCGCGTACAAAAAGGGCAATGACAAAACCAAGGCTGCCGCAGCAGCGCTTTATTACTACGCAAAAGAAGCCGAGACCTACGCCAACAGCGTAAACAGCTAACAGGAGGACAATACGATGAAGGAATACAAAGCTCCCGAGCTTGAGATAATAGATCTCGGCACACAGGATATCGTGACGGCAAGCGGCGAACCTTACGCCAAAGACGAAAACGAAATGGATATTTTCAGCACGCGCGATATCTGACCCGATCCGCTGACAACACACTTTCAGCCCACTTCACAGCCGCAGTAACTGCATTAACTGCGGCTGTGTTTTTTTGCGCTTTCGCAAATAAAAACTACGGTACCCCGCATCAGGGAGGTGAGACCTGACGCGGGGTACCGCCTATTATAGAAAGGAATGAAACGCATTATTGAGACGCATTACCGGCAGCCCGAGCCTTCTGTTTTCACTACCGCAAGGCTCATGCTGCCAAGCTCCTTGTATCTTTTGTCAACGAGCTTTTTTTCGTACTTGACGGAGCTTCGCGAGTCGAGAGGGTCGGAAAGGTAATAATACTTTTTGTCGTAGCCCACGAGCACCACGCAGTGTTCATGCAGCGGCCACACGAACTTCTCGCCCGTAAGCTCGCCGTATTCGTTCATAACGCTCCACTTCGAGCCTTTTTCACTTTCGATCATTCCCGTCGTGACCCAAAGAAGCACGGGAATATCGTTCGCGGTGTAAGTAAAGCTCAGCTCCTCGAGCGGCGTGCCAGTCGTGATCTGCGCGCTGATATCGTCAAAGAGGAAATTGTCGAGACTGCCCTTCACAACGGGCGGGTAGCAGCCCATTCCGCTGTACTCGTGCGGATTGCCGATGAACGCCATGTCCGGCGACATTCCGTACCACTTGCCGTCCTTATCGACGTGTACGTCTCCCCTGTTCATGTTTTTGTATATCTGGTTGAGCGTGATCTTGTCCTTCCCGTAGTAGGAAAGCACCATCGACGTGCTGACTATCTCGCAGCCTGTCAGCATTTTGTCCGACTGCGTGATGTGTGGGAATTTCATGACGTGCTTCTCGGGGGGCGGCGGCGGTTCAGGCTCTTCTACAGTTTCAGGCTCGTCGGGCGAATCAGCCGTTTCCTCCTGCACCTGCGGCTCGTCGAACGTCTGTACCGAGATCGGCTCGTCTGCGGTCTCGGGCGTGTCGGGCGTCTGCTCGGAAAGCTGTGCCGTCTCGCTTTGCATCTTAGCCGTGCGGAACGCGGACGCCGAACCGACTGCCGTGTTGACGAGCAAAACGGCAAGCACCACAGCGGTTATCGCCCCGGAACGGTTCTTTTCAAAAAAGCGTTGCTCCGCCCCGCTTTTCGCAGAGACTGCCGCGGCATCGCCGGGCGGATCTGTTTTTTTCGGAAAATCCATATAGTTTTCGGCTCCCGTCGTTAAAATTTCGGTGGGTCGATATCATTCGCTCTGGGTGTCCGTATCGCTCTCGGCCAGCGTAAGCTGAGCGGCGTTGTCCGCGTCGATAGTGAACTTGAACGATACGCGGCGCGACTTCTCGGCGTTCTCTTTGCCGCTTATGTCGAGTATCGGGTAATCGTCGGCGTAGCCTACAGACTTCATCAGCTTGCCCATTTCGGTCTGAGCTGCGGAGTCCATTCCGACCTCGCTCGACAGGCAGTATTTCATTACTTCTTCGGCACGCTTCTTTGAAAGCTCCTCATTGTGCGAACGCTCGCCCGTAGAGTCGGTGTGGCCCTCGACCATGATCTCCGAAACGAAGCCCTCGTAATCGTCCTTGAGGATAACGGAGGAGTACGCCTTGATGAACTTCTTGAGATAATCCTTGCCCTCCGTGGAAAGATCGTACTTGTCAACCGCGAAGAGTATCTTTGAATCGAGCATCATCTCGCCTGTTTCGTCGTTGTACTCAACGCTTATGCCCTCTGCTTCAAACGCCTTCATCAGCTCTTCGATCAGGCTCTTTTTCTTCTTGAGCACAGCCGCCGCCGTATCCTCTTTAAAGCCCTCGACAGCCTTATCGTCCGAGGTGGGTATGCCGCCGAGCATATACTCCTTGTAGGTAGCGATGTAGGAATACATATTCTCGCCGTCCGTAAGGATCAGACCGTCGATATCGCAATAGAAATAAACGAACTCGTAAGCGTGGCGCGTGCCGTCATTATCCGCCCACGAGAAATTGAGGATACCGTTGTCTTGAAAATGACCTACGCCGTTGTCAAAATCCTCGAGATACTCGCCGCCGTCGTCGGTAACTATAGTAAAGCGCGATTCGCTGTCTTCGGACGGATGAGGATAAGCAGCTATATTGAAGCCCGCAATGTTATCTATCTTGTTGTCGGACGGGTGTGCGTATCCATAGCTTAAAGCCAGGTTATCTTTGCTAAGCTTATCCGACAGACCTTTTGCCGTGAGCGTTTTTTGGCTTTCGCCCTTCGACAGCGTGAGCGTCTTGCCGGTGAACTCAAAGCTGTAATCATACGTTGTGTCGCAAAGAGCATACTGCGTTACTATGGTGTAGCCGTTTTCATCTTTGCCGGTCTCCATCTGGCGCAGCGGCGTAAAATACAGCCTGCCGTCCTCAACGTAATATGCTCCTATTATATCGACGCCATAGTAGCTGCCGCCCGAGCCTTTTGTCAAGAAGGTCAATTCCATCCAGTTATACTTCTTTATATTCGAGAACAAACTTAACCCAAGCCAGTTGCGTCCTGCCCTCAGTCCTATCGGCACGGTACTCACTTCCCGGTCTTTTTGAGTACTGTAATCATAGATTGTCTGCCATTTGATATTTCTCACAAAATTCTTGAAGCCGTCCGACTCTTCCGACATTTCGGTATCGTTGGGACCGTAAAAATCCTCGCTGCCATAATCGCCATAGAACATTTGCGGCGTATACGTTATGTTTTCATAGACCTCGTCGGGGTCGAGATGACCGTCTTTGATGTAGTATTCCTCAAGGTTCGTATACTGTTTGATATTCATAAGAGTTTCGTCGGAATACTCATAAGGGCAGTCGGTCTCGTCCTCCGACAGCAGCCCATCGTCGACAGGCTTCTCCGGCTCGGCTTTGGCTTCTTCCTCTGCCCCGCCCTCGGTATCGGCAGCCGGCGTACCGTCAGACGCGGCCGTACCCGTACTGCCCGTATTTCCGCCCGACGGCGAAGAGCTGTTACAGCCGGCAAGTATTACTATCGCGCCTGCCAGCAAACCGCACAGTATGCGCTTATATATTTTTATATTCATCGATAAGCCCCTCCTTACGTTCTGCGGCAGTAGCTGTAAATATTTTCTCCGTCAAGGAGATAGATACTGTATTCTCCGAGTACATACGCACACTTGTAGGAATGTACCGACCCGTCAAGATCGGACCAAGAGAAATCAAAAATACCGTCGTCTCCGAAATAACCGCATACGTTTTTAATTTCGTAATCCTTTTTCCCGGTCGTACACACAGTAAATCCGGGGAACATCGGCTTTCCGTCACTATCATATCCGCGATAGATCTCGATATACTCAATATCTTCAAACTTTTTGCCGTCCTTGGGTACTGCTTCGATACTCAGAGACTCTCTGAAATAACTGTCAAAGCGGCAATCCATCATCGTCACTTCGTCGCCCTCGTAAGATAACGTGACCGAACCGTCGGGAGCGAGCGTCACATCATAAGTAAGAGGCTCGTCATTATTTCCGTAAATGCCTGTAAAGCTTAGCTTGCCGTCGGCAAATTCGCACCCACAGTACTCGTAATAAACGGTACCGTCCTCTCTAAGAAAATATATTTCATTAAGGGTGTCGTCTTCGTAGTTTTCTCTCATATAGTAGGCATACGGCACCGGACAGAACTTATCGCCATATTCCGGTTCTATGCGCTTTTTATGCTTTTTTAGGAACTTCTTGACCATATCGGGATCTTCATCATCAAAGCCCTCCACGCAATAGGTACCCGAAAAGTAATCTCTTTCGTAAGTGAGGTTTTTGAAGATCTCCTTGGCGTCGAGCTCGGCATCTGACTTGTACAGCTTTAAGTTGCCGTACTTCGCCACCCACCTCGGCGAGCTTTTGTCGATCTTGTCGTTTTTCTTTTCCGCGGCATACGCCGTCAAAAAAGAGCTGCCGGTCTGCGTTTGCGCGCCCGCCCAAGAGGGAACACCGATCAGCACCGCTGCGGCGCAGACTGCACAGGCAAGTCTTTTGATCGCGCTTTTGTTAAATTTCATCACACATCGTCTCCTTCTGCTTTCGCATTAATTTGTTGTCTCTTATTATCGTCAATTGCCAATACATCTCACGACAATTATAATATATTTTGTACATCATTGTCAATGAATTTCCAAATTCCCTTAAATTATTTTTCCGGGGAGCGATAAAATTTTACTTAACCAGTTGACAAACCGCGGCGTTTATGGTAAGATAATAAGGCGGTCAAGCTGACCGCAAAAGTGGCCCGGTAGTTCAGTTGGTTAGAACGCTAGCCTGTCACGCTAGAGGTCGACGGTTCGAGCCCGTTCCGGGTCGCCACTTTTCGCTGATATAGCTCAGTCGGCAGAGCGCGTCCTTGGTAAGGACGAGGTCGTCGGTTCAAGTCCGATTATCAGCTCTTAAAAAACC
>OMPZ01000021.1 GCA_900313125.1 uncultured Eubacteriales bacterium
ACCTCATTTACACTTGAGACAGGATCATCTTCCGTTTTTTCTGTCAGCTCTCCTTTGAGCAGATCGCCTACCGAAACGCCGAGTACATCGGCTAACTTCGGAAGAAGTCCGATATCCGGATTGCTCAGACCACGTTCCCATTTTGATACCGCCTTATCGGTGATATGCAGCTTACCCGCCAAGTCCAACTGCGTCATTCCTTTTGATTTGCGCCGTTCGGCTATAAATCTGCCCATTCTTTCATTGTCCATAACAAATCCTCTTTTCTGTTTTTTCTTTAATTATAAGTAAAAACCATGCAAAATTCAACCGACAGACAGTTTAGTTACCCACAGTAAACCAATGGTCGAGTTCTTTTCTAATGCATTTTATCATATATTTGCTGCTTATTTCAATTCGTTAACATAAAGACAGCTAAAACCTGATAGATCTGTTTTAACGAAAGCGATCTTACGATCCCCGGCTATGAGAATATTTGATAAAGCAAAACACCGCCCGACATAAGTCGAGCGGTGTTTTTCGTGTATTTCCAAATGTGGAAAATTATCTCTTCGGTAACTTTATTCTGCATTGTGATGCGGGTTTCGTGGCGGCTTGATGCTGTGGGGGTGTTATTCCACTATCTTTAGCAGTTCTTTCGGTGTCAGCACCGGAATTTCCGAACGTTCAAAATCCGCTGTGTTACGAGTAACAACGTAATCAGCTTTTGCCGTCTTTGCACATTTTGTCTGTATGCAGTCCTCGAAGTCTTTAAATTCTACAGTATCAAGAGCGCTAATAACTTCGTCATGTGTTGTACCAACAACCTGAAGTAATTCGCATATTGATCTCAATGCGGTTCTCCGTGTATCCTCCGGCACTTTTCGCAAAATGTACCACATCGCAGTGACGGTATGGAGCGCAATACAGCCTGTAATGTTTTCTTTACTGCAAAGCTGCATGACCTGCCTTGCGTCATCGTAAAACGGCGCTCTTTTAAGCAGATAGTCAAGAACGATATTCGCATCAATCAACAATACCATATTTTGCCTCCAAAGCGCTTGTCAGTTCCTTATCAGCATCAAAATTCTCGGGAAAAACAAGGTCTAACTTTTCAAGTGTGTCTAACGCATTTTTCTTTTTTTGAGCCTGCTCCTGCTTTTTTAGTTCCATCAAGTGGATCTCGTCAGCCGCCAATGTGATGATCGCTCTAATTTTATCATCAGGGAGCTGCTGAATAAGCTGCATTGCCTGCTGTTGAATTGCCGTCATAATATCATCACCCTTCCAAAATATTATATCCGATCTCCTTGATTATATTGTACCATTGTGAGAGGTGAAAGTCAACGAGAAAAACCGCCCGACATAAGTCGAGCGGTGTTTTTCGTGTATTTTCGAATGTGGAAAATTATCTCTTCGAGAACTGCGGTGCTCTTCTTGCTGCCTTGAGACCGTACTTCTTTCTTTCCTTCATTCTCGGGTCACGAGTGAGGAAGCCTGCCTTCTTGAGTGTGCCTCTGAGGTTCTCGGAATCATACTGGAGAAGCGCTCTGGAGATACCGTGGCGGATCGCGCCTGCCTGACCGGTAACACCGCCGCCTGCTACTCTGCATACAACGTCGAACTTGTCTGCTGTATCAGTAAGGTTGAGAGGCTGTCTTACGATTACCTTGAGTGTCTCGAGACCGAAGTAATCATCGATATCTCTGTCGTTGATCGTGATCTTGCCGGTGCCCTTGTAAATTCTTACTCTTGCTACCGAGCTCTTTCTTCTGCCTGTGCCGTAGAAATAATTAGAATTATCGTACATTGTTTAGTCCTCCTTCCTTAAATTACAGCTCGAATGCTTCGGGCTTCTGCGCTGCGTGTGTGTGCTCTGCGCCTGCGAACAGACGAAGTCTGAGAAAAGCATCTCTGCCGATGGAGTTGTTCGGGATCATGCCCTTTACTGCGAGCTCCATTGCCTTTGTCGGCTTTGTTGCCATGAGTGTGTCGTAGCGTGTCTCTTTGAGGTGACCTACATAACCTGTGTGACGCTGCCACTTCTTCTGAGTGAGCTTGCTGCCTGTGAGAA
>OMPZ01000081.1 GCA_900313125.1 uncultured Eubacteriales bacterium
CTCAAAGTACGACTTTCTTGCCATGCCTGTTGTTGACGCAGAGTTACGGCTCGTTGGTATTGTAGCGTTCGACGATATCATGGACGTTATGCAGGACGAGGTGACGGAGGATATCGAAAAGATGGCGGCTATCTCGCCTACGGATAAGCCGTACACCAAGATGAACGCCTTCGAGCTGTGGAAAAAGCGCATACCGTGGCTTTTGCTGCTGATGATCTCCGCGACGTTTACCGGCATGATAATCGCGTCGTTTGAGGAGGCCTTGTCAAAGTTCGTCGTGCTCACGTCGTTTATCCCCATGCTCATGGATACGGGCGGAAACAGCGGTTCGCAGGCGTCCGTTACCGTTATCAGAAGTCTTTCACTCAACGACATCGAGTTTCGCGACCTGCCGCGCGTTATCTGGAAGGAGATACGCGTCGCGGTGCTGTGCGGCGTTACGCTCTCCGCGGCGAATTTCATAAAGCTGCTGACGATCGACAGGCTGCTGCTCGGAAATTCCGACATTACCGTGTTTGTCGCGCTTGTCGTATGCCTGACGCTTATCGCGACGGTGCTGTGCGCAAAGGTGATCGGCTGCTCGCTGCCGATGCTTGCTCAAAAGCTCGGCTTTGACCCGGCGGTCATGGCAAGCCCGTTCATCACGACGATAGTAGACGCGGTCTCGCTTGTGATCTATTTCAGGATCGCGACGGCGTTTTTGCATATTTAAAATATCGGATAAAATAAACTTTACGAGGTGCTTACAATGACGGAAAATATCGAACTTACAATGAAAATGCTTGAAAAAAACAACATGAAGCCGTACTTCTGCGAGACAAAGGGCGACGCGCTTGAGCTGCTCAAAACGCTCATTCCGAAGGGCGCGGCGGTGACTCACGGCGGCAGCATGACGCTTGACGAGCTCGGCGCGCGCGAGCTTATCGAAAACGGCGAATACAACTACCTCGACCGCAGCAAATGCGAAACGCGCGAACAGATGCAGAAGCTTTACCGCGACTGCTTTTTTGCCGACGTTTATCTTACGTCAAGCAACGCCGTTACGGAAAACGGCGAGCTTTACAACGTCGACGGCAACGCGAACAGGGTATCTTGTATCGCCTTCGGCCCTAAGAGCGTGATCGTTATCGTCGGCGTGAACAAGCTTGTGAAGGATCTCAAAGCTGCCGAGTACAGAGTAAAAACGATAGCCGCTCCGAAAAACGCGGTTCGCCTGAACCTCGATACCTACTGCGCGAAAACGGGCAAGTGTGTATCCTTGTCTCGGGAATGTCCCGAGATGGCTGCCGGCTGCCACAGCGAGCAGCGTATCTGCTGCTCATACCTCGTAAGCGGTCAGCAGCGTGAAAAGGACAGGATCAAGGTCATCATCGTAAACGAAGAGCTTGGTTATTGATCGTATAAAGTGGAATACTGCACAAAGACTGTTTCTTGCCTTTGTGCAGTATTGCCGTATGCGCTCTTTTACTGTTTTGAGCTATGAGTGAATCAGACCTCGAAGCTCGGCTTCTGGTCGCGGTCGGTAAGACGCATCTGTTCGCTCTGCTGTGACCTGTCTTCCTGCTTCTTGCCCTTGCGGTCTGTCTGCTTGAGAGCGGTAAATTCGCGTGTGTCACAGTTCTTCTTGTTCTTTTTGCTCATTGTTATCACCTCGCTTGCTTTTATTTTTACCTTATATATTCCGATTATGCGAAAGGGCTTTTTTATGAAAAATTTACCCGAAGCACATTTGAATAAAATGAAAGAAATGCTGTCACAGGAGGATTATCAGATCTACCTTCACGGCATCAACGATAACTATTACCGCGGTATCCGCATAAACACGCTCAAATGCACCGCCGAAAAGGCAAAGACGCTTTTGCCCTTTGAATTGAAGGAAACTCCGTTTTGTGAAAACGGCTTTTATATCCCGTTTGAAACACAGGGTCTCGGCAATCTGCCGCTGCACCGCGCAGGCGGATTCTACTCGCAGGAGCCGAGCGCAATGTCGGCGGTGAAGGTGCTTGATGTTCAAAAAGGCGACAGGGTGCTTGACCTGTGCGCGGCTCCCGGCGGAAAGTCAACTCAGATAGCGGCTGCGCTCGGCGGCACGGGCTTGCTCTGGAGCAACGAGATCGTAAAAAGCCGCGCGAATATCCTGCTTTCAAATATAGAGCGAATGGGGATACCGAACGCCGTCGTTTCGAGCTGCCGTCCGGACAGGCTATGCGAAGCGCTTGCGGGCTGCTTTGATAAGGTGCTCGTAGACGCGCCCTGCTCGGGCGAGGGTATGTTTCGCCGCGACGATACCGCCGTTTCCGAATGGAGCGCGGAGCACTCGCTCTCCTGCGCAGAACGTCAGCTCGCTATCCTCGGCAGCGCGGCAGACGCGCTCAGAGAGGGCGGCGAGCTTGTCTACTCGACGTGTACCTTCTCTCGTGAGGAAAACGAGGGCGTTGTTGAAAAATTTCTCGAGACGCACCATGATTTTGAGCTTGTCGACTGCGGCGTAAGCTTTGGACGGCGCGCGCTCCAAAAAGCCGTGAGGATACTTCCCGCCGACGGCGGCGAGGGGCATTTCGCCGCAAAGCTCAGAAAGCGCGGCGAGCTTGAGTTTAATAACTACGGGCAAGCTTACGCAGGTGAAACTCCGCAGCTAAAGGCGGCTTTCCGGATGTACGACGAGCTTTTCAAAGACCGTCCGTTTGGCAGCGCTCTCGAAATAACAGGCGACAAGATACTCATTCTGCCGGAGATACAGCCTGTGCCAATCTTTGTAAACGGTTCGTCAAAAAAAGGAGCCGAGCGGCAGCTAAACGGCGCGCTGCGCGGCACGGGCATTCTCAGGGCGGGACTGCTTTTCGGCGAGATCAAGAAAAACAGGATAGAGCCGTGCCACGCGCTGTTTATGGCGGCGAAGAAGGAGCAGCTCAGGTCGTATGTCGAGCTTTCCGACGGCGACGAGCGTCTCGAACGTTTTTTCCGCGGCGAGGAGATCGAAGTCGATGACTCGCTGAGGGGCTTCACAGCAGTTTTGTACGAGGGTATCACGGTCGGCTTCGGAAAGGCAGTCGGCGGCGTTTTGAAAAACAGATACCCCAAGGGGCTTCGAGCCGTATGATATTTTGCGAATAAGGAATGATACGATGCAAAGGTTATCCGATATAGGCACGATAAGATCAATACTGTCAAAGCACGGCTTTTCGTTCTCAAAGTCGCTGGGGCAGAATTTTCTGGTGAATCCGCGCGTCTGCCCCGAAATGGCAGAAATGTCGGGAGCAGGTGAGGGCGTAGGCGTTATCGAGGTCGGACCCGGTATAGGCGTGCTGACAGCCGAGCTTGCCCGGCTTGCCGACAAGGTAGTTTCGATAGAGCTTGACAAGCGTCTGCTGCCCGTGCTTGAAGAAACGCTCGCAGAGTTCGGCAACGTGAAGGTCGTCAACGACGATATCCTCAAGATAGACCTTAAAAAGCTGATAGAGGAAGAGTTCCCGGGAATGGACGTGGTAGTCTGCGCGAACCTTCCGTATTACATAACGTCGCCGGTAATAATGCGGCTCTTGGAGGAGCGTCTGCCGATACGGGCGGTCACGGTCATGGTGCAGAAGGAAGCGGCAGAGCGCATCACCGCGCCGCTCGGCACGAGAAAAGCCGGAGCGGTAACGGCGTCGGTCAGCTACTACGCCGAAGCGAAAACGCTGTTCAAGGTCTCCGCGGGCAGCTTTATGCCGCCGCCGAAGGTAGACAGCGCCGTTATCCGTCTCGACATCAGGAAGCAGCCGCCGGTCGAGGTCTCCGACGAAAAGCTTATGTTCGCCGTGATAAAGGCGTCGTTTGCCCAGCGGAGAAAAACGATACTCAATTCGCTTTCAAACTCCATGCACAGGAGCAAGGAAGAGGTGTCCGCCGCGCTCATGCGCGCGGGAGTTTCACCGACCGCCAGAGCGGAGCAGCTTACTCTCGCCGACTTCGCGAATATCGCGAATGAATTGTGAAATTATTACTTCGGTACCATACTTCTGTAAAAACAATAAAGTAGGCGCGTTGGACGCGCTGACCCGAGCGGGTCTCCGGTGGCGATGCTCTTAAGTTAATGACATTGCTGTGCAGCAGAAGCAGACCGTCGCATAATTGAAGTATTGCATTAATAAAAGTTTTGTTGTATAATAAAAGGCAAGGCAGTCAAAGCTGCCTGTATTACCCGTAATATAAGAACGATTATAAGGTGTGATTATTGTGAAAAAGAATTTTGTGATCTCGATCGTACTGCTCGTGATCTGCTTTGGTCTTACGATCACGGCGATCGTTTTCAACGCGCTTGAAAAGGTCGATCTCACGACGTATATAGCAATGGCGGCTACAGGTACGGCGTTTTTGTCGTGTTTGTTCGGAATCAACAGTTGGAAGGAAAAGTAAATGGCAAAGGTAAGAGACGCAATTGAGAATACCGTTTCGATCTCGATGCTCAACAAGGGCTACGCCGGTCAGATTTTTGAAGAGGTCAGGGCGAACGGCACGAAGATCGTTATAAAGAACAATGTGCCCGAGTGCGTTCTTGTGTCGCCCGAGGAATACCTCGCGATGCTCGACGAGCTCAGCGAGTACCGCGCCGTTGCGGCTGCCGCGCTCAGACTTGACGGCGTTAATCCGAAAAATCTTCTGACCGACGACGAGTTCGCAGCGATGACGAACGCGCCGTCGCTTATCGAGCAGCTTTTGGTGGGGGTCGAACTGAAATGACTGTAAAGGTACGATATTTAAAAGAATTTGCAGCCGATATGACGAATTTTTCGGAGCATGAAAGATCGCTTATCCGCGCTGCCACGCTCAAGATCCGCGAGAACCCGTTCAAGCAGTCGGAGGGCGGCGTAGGCAAGCCGGCGTGCGAAAACGGCAATTCGAGCATACTGTCGGTGAAGATAGTTTCGGCGGCGATCAGGATAGTTTACAAGCTCATTAAATCGAAGGACGGCGAGAGCGCGCTCGTTATCTTCGCGGCGGCGGTGAACGACTCCACGCCGCGCGCGCTGTGATTATTTTGGAGATGGAGCATTATGAAACAGCTCAGGCTTGCGGGCGTTATCAGAGAATCTATAGTTGACGGTCCCGGCATGAGAATGACGATATTTACACAGGGCTGTCCGCACAACTGCGAGGGCTGCCAGAATCCCCAGACGCACGATTTCGGCGGCGGATATATAAGCGACCCGGAAAATATCCTCAAAGCGATAGACAAAGACCCGCTTTTGCAGGGCGTGACCTTTTCGGGCGGCGAACCGTTCATGCAGCCCGAAGCGCTCTCTCAGCTTGGCGAAGAGATACACAGGCGCGGTCTTAACATAGTGACGTACACGGGCTTTACATACGAGCAGCTTGTGGAAAGCTTCGACAAATTCCCCTCAAGGCGCAGCCTGCTCGAACAAACGGATTACCTCATCGACGGGAAATTCGAGCTTGAAAAACGCTCGCTCGACCTTGAATTTCGCGGTTCCTCCAATCAGAGGATAATCGACGTTAAGAGGTCGCTTTCGGAAGGGCGCGTTGTCGAGACCACGTTCAGGCAGTAATTTTTGCCGTGTTACGGCTCGTTATTTATAGCGAATTTTCAAAAAATTGGTAATTTTTTTTAAAAAGCACTTGACAAAAACGCTTTTATAATGTAAAATGGATAATGCAGTTTGTGCAATTAACTCCTGCGTGTAAGGCATATTTACGCCATAACAACTATTGGCTCGGGCGCAGGTGTAAACTCGAGGTTTACGTTGAGTTCGGGCGCGTATTGCCTGCGGATATTTCCGCCGCGTTTGAGAACAGTATCTGCCTTCGGGTATGGTACTTGGTGAGGAGGGAAAATAAATGGCTGAGATCAGAATTAAAGATAATGAGTCTCTTGAGAGCGCTCTTAGAAGATTTAAGAAGCAGTGTGCAAGAGCCGGCGTTATCGCTGAGGTTCGCAAAAGAGAAGCTTACGAAAAGCCGTCGGTCAAGCGTAAGAAGAAGTCCGAGGCAGCTCGTAAGCGTAAGTATAAGTAATTGACTTGTACGAAATTGTCCGATGATCAGGTGCGGGCGGTCTTTAGACTGTCCGCGCTTTTTTTGCCGCTTGTTTGGCATGACTAACAATACTACATCAAAAAGGAAGTGCTTGTTATGAGCAAAAGGGTCCTGTTACTGCTCGGACCTAACCTCAACATGGTAGGGCAGAGGGAAAAGAATATTTACGGCAGCGAGACCGCCGAAACAATAAACGGCGACGTTCGACGCTGGGCAGATGAGCTCGGTCTTGATATCGAGATCTTCCAGTCAAACTGCGAGGGCGAGCTTATCTCGAAGATACATTCCGCTCTCGGCGGGAAGGACGGCATCATCATCAACGCCGGCGCGTATACGCATTACAGCTACGCTATCCGCGACGCGATCGCCTGCGTGCCGAAAATACCGACGATCGAGGTACATATGTCTAATATCCACGCGCGCGAGGAGTTCCGCCACAAGTCGGTGATCGCGGCGTCGTGTGTAGGTCAGATCTGCGGCTTCGGCAAATTCAGCTACAAGCTCGCGCTGCAGGCGCTGAAGGACATTTTTGAAAGCGAGGAATAACTGCAAATGAGCGATACCACCGAACTTGAAAGATTTCAAAAGTACATCAAAATGAAAAAGCTCGCGTCGAAGCTTTCTCCCACGGGCAGAGAAGCGGCTCTTGTCACGAGCGAAACGAATATCCGCTACCTGACGGATTTTCCGAACAGCGAGGGAACGCTTTTTGTTACACGCGAAAAGGCGTATCTGCTCGTCGATTTCCGCTACGGTGAAGCCGCGCAGAAACGCGTAACGAACGCCGACGTTATCGTTTACGACAAGTACTACGATACCCTGTGCGAGCTTATCGAAAAATACGAGATCAGAGATCTTCTCGTTGAATCAATGTCAATGACTGTCGCCGATCTCAAAAAGCTCGAATCGAAGATCGAAAAAACAAGCTGCCGCGCCATGACGAGCGACAGGCTTGACAAGCTCATCACTCAGCAGAGGATAATCAAGTCGAAGTCCGAGATCGAAAAAATGAGAAGGGCGCAGCAGATCACCGAGGAAGCTCTCACCGAGCTGCTCAATATCGTAAAGCCCGGCGTTAAGGAATCGACGCTTGCCTTTGAGCTGGAGTTCCTTATGCGCAAAAAGGGCGCGGAGGGCATCTCGTTCGACCTCATCACGATCACGGGAGCTAAAACGTCTATGCCGCACGGCGTTCCGGGCGACGTCGAGGTGCGCAACGGCGATTTCGTCACGTTTGACGTCGGCGCGCTTTACGAGGGCTACCACAGCGACATGACGAGAACGTACGCGGTAGGCGAGGCGAGCGACTATCAGCGTGAGATCTATGACACCGTGCTCAAGGCGCAGCTTACCGCGCTTGCGAAGGTCAAGGCAGGCGTCAAGGCTTACGACATCGACCGCACAGCGCGTTCCGTTATAGCGCGCGCAGGCTACGGCGATTATTTCAGGCACTCCACAGGTCACGGCGTAGGACTTGAGATCCACGAGGAGCCGTTCGTATCTGCCCGCGGTGAAACGCTGCTCAGCGAGGGCATGGTCATCACCGTTGAGCCGGGTATCTATCTTCCGGGAAAATTCGGCGTTCGCATCGAGGACATGATAGTAGTTACAAACGACGGCTGCGATAACCTCGCGACACTCCCGAAGGAGCTTATTATTTTGTAACATAAATATTCGTTTCCCACGCGGGAACGTATTTGTGATGACGCAGATATATTTTGTACTCCGGGTCAAGCTCGTGGATAAGCAGCGGCAGCGTGAAGATATCGCCTGCGCGGTGATAAGCCGAGATCGCCATTTTCGGGCTGCTTGACGCGATTATCCTTTTGCAGCCGAGCAGCGTTTCGTACTCCGCGCCTTCGACGTCCATTTTTATGTACGTCGCGCTCATGCAGACGCTGTCGAGCGCGCGGGCTTCAACGTCGCTGCCGGAGTCGTCGATGCACGACATTCTGCCGCCGTTCCCGGAGAAATGCAGCGTTGTGTTTTCATTCCACGACGCGTAGGGGTAAAGCCGGCAGTTGTCGAGCGACGCGTATTTGTATTCGAGCTTTTTCATGTTTTTCCTGTCCGGCTCGAACGCGATGATCTTTGAGTACCTGCCGCCCGTTTGGGCGAGGAACTCTGTTATCGTGTCGCCGTCGTAAGCGCCGAGATCGACGTACCGTTCGTGCGCGCCGAGCTTTATGATGTTTTCAAAAACCTCGCTGCGGTCGGTCTCGCAGCGGCGCAGCAGGAAGTAATCGCCCGTCAGCTTTGCGTTGACGATATCGGCGAATACCTGCTTCGACCTTTCGTCAGCCATGAGCGAGTACGCCCTTTCGATCGAAGAACGGTTTATCTCAAAGAAGCCGCGGTCGAAAACTGCCTTGCCGAAAAGCGGAACGTCGGGCACATACAGCGTATGCTCATGCGCCATTTTGTCTATCCTTTCCATAAGATCGTCGCGGAAAACGGCGAACGCAAGGAGTATCACAAAATCGCTGTACGTCTCACAGATCTCCGCATACGTCTTGACGCGTATGCCGCGGAACGAGTGCCCTCTGACGTATTCATCGCTGGCGTAGATGTCGGTTATTTTTATCCCGTGCTTTTCGCAAAGGTCGAAGATCTTGTCCGCGCCGTTGCCCATGCCGTAAACGACGATCGGGCGGCTTTCGTTTTTTAGCTTTTCGATGAGGTCTTGGCTTTTTTTTGCAAACATATTGTTACCTTCCATATCAGTTACCCGTCGAGCCGAAGCCGCCGTTTCTTTTCGCGGCAGCGTCGTCGCCCTCGGCTGTGCCGAAGGGGAGCAGAACGCCCTGACAGAACGCGTCGCCGCAGCTTATTTTCAGCGTTTTCGCAAGCGAGGAGTCGTTGACGAGCTTTACCATGATGTGCCCCTCGTTGTCGGAATAGTAGTAGTCCTGGTCGATGATGCCGACGGTGTTCGCAAGGTGAACGCCCGATTTAAAGCCCATTGAGCTGCGCGGCGCGAGCACGAGCACCCAGCCCTCGTCCATTTTGCAGCGTATCCCGGTGGGGAAGGTGAAGTCGCCGCCCTTTTTCAGCCCGCCGTCAAGCTTTATCGGCGAAAAAAAGTCGTACCCTGCCGACCCTGCGGTCGCGCGGCGCGGCAGCCTGATGTTTTCGTAAGCCGTGATGATCTCGTCGGTCGAAAGCTGAGGAAGCAGCGACTCGCACGCCTGCTTGTACACCTCGAAGCTGACCTTCTCAAATTTAGCGATAGCGTTCAATTTTATCCCGTCCTTATGTTGATATGTTATCATTGTATCATAAATCCGCAGTTCGTTCAATAGAATTAATTAAAGTATGTTAATGATGCTGTGGTCTGTGAACGATAAATTAATTTTCACAAAGAATTATTATGGCGTCTAACTAATTGTATCCGCGTTGGACGCGCTGAGCCGCGCGGGACGGAAGCCGTGCATTAAACAAACTATGACCGCGTATTTGAAATAACTTTTGACAAATGATTCCTGCTATGGTATTATGAATAAGCAAAATGGAAAAACAACGGAGGTCTTGAAATGCGAAAGATACTCGCCGTGTGGGCGGCAAAGCTTGCGATCGCAGGCTCAAAGCTGCTCGGCAAAAACGGCAGCTCAACTCCCGGAACGATAGCCCTGAAGATATGCCCCGATATCCTGACGCGCCTTAGCGGCGATATCAAAAAGGATATTGTCGCAGTCTGGGGAACAAACGGCAAAACCACCACCAATAATATGATACTCACGATCCTTGAAAATCAGGGCAGCACGGTGGTCTGCAATAAGGTCGGCTCGAATATGCTCTCGGGCGTCGTGGCGGCTTTTATCAACTACGCCACGCTTTCTGGCAAGGTGAACGCGGATTACGCCTGCCTTGAGATGGACGAAGCGTATGCGCGCATTATCCTGAAATATATCACGCCGACGAAGATCGTCATCACAAACCTTTTCCGCGATCAGATGGATCGCTACGGCGAGATAGACACGACGATCAAGTATATACAGGAAGCTCTCGGCAAGGCGGAGGATTCCCTCCTTGTATTAAACGGCGACGACCCACTCACGGCGTCTCTCGGTACGAGCCACAAAAATACGGTGTATTACGGCATCTCCGAAAACCTCGGGCTGAACCTCAACGAAACGCGTGAGGGCAGATACTGCCGTATGTGCGGCAGCGAGCTTAAGTACGATTTCTACCAGTACGGTCAGCTCGGCAAGTACCGCTGTGAAAAGTGCGGCTTCAAGCGGCCCGTGCCGCAGTACGACGGCAGCAAGATCACCTCGGAGGATTACGTCAGCTTCGACGTAAAGGGCGCGCACGTCGATCTGCCCTGCAAGGGTATCTACAATATTTACAATGCGCTCGCGGCTTACGCGTTCGCCGATAGCTGCGGTATCCCGCAGGAGAAGATCGTCGAGGGTCTGCAAAAGTATAAGGGTCAGTCGGGAAGAATGGAGGAGTTCACGATCAAGAACAAGCTCGTCGTGTTCAACCTCGCGAAGAACCCGGCAAGCTTTAACCGCAGCATCAGCAATGTGCTCGCGGAAAAGCGCACGAAGGACGTCGTTATCGGCATCAACGACAACGACCCCGACGGCAACGACGTTTCGTGGCTTTGGGACGTCGATTTCGAGCAGCTTTCCGACCCGTCTGTCATTTCCTGCACAACGACGGGTATCCGCGCGAAGGACATGACGGTTCGCCTGAAATACTGCGATATCCCGCCTGACAAGATAACCACGGAGAGCCGCGTGAAGGAAGCCGTAATGAATGCCGTCAACGGCAGCGGCGAGAGAGTTTACATCGTCGTGAATTACACACTGCTGTTCTCTACGAAAAAAATTCTTCAGGAGCTGGAGGAGGAATACAAATGAAACTGAAAATAGCTCACCTCTACCCTGATCTGCTGAATCTTTACGGCGATATCGGAAATATCACCACCGTCACAAAGCGCTGCAAATGGCGCGGCATTGATATCGAGACGGATTCTATCTATGGAAACGAAAAAATACACTTTACCGATTACGACCTCGTGTTCCTCGGCGGCGGCTCTGACAGAGAGCAGCTTCTCGTGCGCGACAAGCTCATGTCGATGAAAAACGAGATAACGTCGTATGTAAACGACGGCGGCGTTTTGCTTGCCGTATGCGGCGGCTACCAGCTTCTGGGCAGCTACTACAAGCTGAAGGAAGAGACGATCAAAGGTCTTGAGATACTCAACATTCAGACGGAGATAGGCGACAAGCGGCTTATCGGCGACGTTGTTATCGAAAACGAAAAATTCGGAACGATCGTCGGCTTTGAAAACCACGGCGGCAGGACGTTTATAAACGACCACACTCCGCTCGGCAAGGTGCTGCACGGTCACGGCAACAACGACAAGGACGGCGTCGAGGGCGTGATCTACAAGAACGTCATAGCGACGTATCTTCACGGCTCGCTGCTGCCGAAAAACCCCGTTCTCTGCGACCACATCATCAGGCTGATGCTCGAACAGCGCGGACTCGACACGGAGCTTGCTCCTCTTGACGACGCATCCGAGCTTGACGCTCACAAATACATCGTAGACCGTTTCACAAAATGATCTTTCATGCTTCCCCTCTTCAATTGAAGAGGGGAGTGTTTTTGTGACGATTGTTAAGGCGATATTTTTATTGTTTTAATATTTTTTGATTCAAGATGAAGGGATAGAACGGTTTTGTATTTTGGGTATGCGTATCCGATGAGGGAGTTATCGCTTTATAAAAAAGGAATTATCTCCCCTCGCAACAGCGCCTTTGGCGCGTTGCTTCTATTGTTATTATTGTTATATTTGTTATTATTGTTACGATGTTGCCCTTTGCCTGCCCTTTGACTGCCGCTTGCCTGCCCTTTGCCTGCCCCTTGTCAGGATCAAGCTGCCGAAAAAGACCGAAATAATGAGCTTTTCAGCCTGTCGGTTGTTTGCCGTTTTTTTTCGAGTTTCCGAAAAAAACTGTCTTGCAGCGTGACCGAAAAGCTTCCGCACTCAATTTACAATATAGTAAAGTATAGAGATTAATTTCGTCTACCATTAATGAGCGTTGTTAAGAAGTTAAACAAAATGTAGGCGTGACGGGGTGCGGGGCTTCGGTGGAGACCTCTGCAAAGCAGAAACGCCGACGGCAATTAAGCCGAACTTAATCAAAAAAATCTATTCCGCGCACTAAACAAAGTAGGCACTCTGGGGTGCGGGTCTCCGGTGGAGACCTCGACGAAGTCGAAGCACCGACCGAGCCGGCAGGCGAGACCCGCGCGGAGAGAAAGTAGTGCACTACACAAACTACAACCGCGTAATCGCCCGCGCCCGCTTGGGCGCTATGAGCAGTAGGCTTCGAGGGTGCGGGTCATGGCGCGGGCGCCGGTGACTTCTACGCCGGCGCGAAGCATAACGCGGTCGAGCGGGGTCAGGTCGATCACCTTGACCGTCGTTGTGAGAAACGGTTCGCTGCAGTCGTCCTCGTAGCAGGCGACAAAACCGCCGCAGTCGCGGAAGGTGTATGTGTGGTCGTAGTTTATCTCTTCGGGCTTAGCCTGCGCTTTGCCTGCAAGAAAGCTCACAGCCGCGCATACCGTTATTATCGAGATCGTCGTGATTATCAGCTTTCGCATTTGTGTTTCCTCCATTTTATATTTTTATGTATTTTATTTTTCGTCGAAATGTCGCTGATATACAGGAGATTTATGTGATTTTGCACAATAAGATTAGAATAAATGCCATTTTTTGAGAGTTTAGCATATTTATTTTTTTGAAAGAAAATGGTATAATATCATATAATGGATAAGGTATATGCAGTTTGTTTCGCATATCAGCGGTCAACTGTGTTATTTCAAGGAGGACTCAAAGAGTGAGAAAAACAGATATTTCCGATTACTCCGATTATTCCGAGGTTCAGGAGAAGGAGAGCCGCGGCAGAGAATACGCCGACGCAGCCGGTTCGGCGGTGAAGGGAACGTTCCTGCTTGTGTGGAGAGTTATACTCACGCTGTTTGCCGTGCTTGTTGTGGCTGGCATTATAATAGGCGTGTCTATGGTCATCTACGTCGCGAGCATCGCGCGCGAGCCTACAGGTATCGACCTTCACAGCGCAAAGCTCAACGAGACGAGCTACATCTATACCTATGACAAAAACGGCAAGCCGCAGCAGTATATGCAGCTCTATACATCAGAGAACCGCGTAATGGTGCCGTTTGACGATATACCCGAAAATATGAAGAACGCTATCGTCGCGATCGAGGATAAGCGTTTCTACGAGCACCACGGCGTTGACTGGTACCGTACAGCCGGAGCTATTTTCAGACTTTCGACAGGTACGGGTCAGTTCGGTGGTTCGACGCTCACACAGCAGCTTATCAAAAATATAAGCGGCGACAACGACGTCAGCATCACCCGTAAGCTCAAGGAGATCTTCCGCGCGCTCAACGTTGAACGCGAGTTTACAAAGGACGAGATACTCGAAGCTTACCTCAACACCGTAAACTTCGGCGGCAACAACAACGGTATACAGGCTGCCGCCACGGCGTATTTCAATAAGGACGTTAAGGACCTTTCGCTTGCCGAGTGCGCGGCGATCGTAGGCATCACGCAGAACCCGAGCAAGTATGATCCGCTCGTTTTCCCCGAGTTCAATAAACAAAGACGCGACGACGTGCTATACGTTATGTATGAGCAGGGCAAGATCTCGAAATCGGAGTACGACGCGGCTCAGAAAGAATCGGACAATATGGTCTTTGTAGACCCCAACGACTTCATCGACGAGGAGGAAGAGCAGGTAGATATCGAGGAGATCCAGAACTGGTATATCGACACGCTCTTCAACGACCTTAAAACAGACCTCGCGGAGTACCTCGACATCAGCGAGGACGCAGCGTCGCTCAAGATCTATACCGAGGGTCTTAAGGTCTACTGCGCTATGGACCTCGACGTTCAGACGCAGGCGGAAAATACGATAAAGAACTACTTCAAGGCAAGTGCCGGTCTTGCAGACCCCGAGCTTCAGTGCGGCTTCTGTATGATGGACTTCGACGGCAGGATAATCTCTATCGTCGGTTCAAACAAGGAGAAGGAGCTGAACCTTGAGTGGAACAGAGCCGTTGACTCTGCGCTGCAGCCCGGTTCTACCATAAAGGGCGTTACGGCGTACCCTCTCGCTATCAACAACGGCAGCCTTTACTATTCGTCTATCGTTCACGACGTTCCGCTCGACGGCTGGTTCCAGGATACGGGCGCGCCGGGTCCTAACAACTGGTATATGTCGTACTACGGCGATATGCTGCTGCCCACAGCTCTTGAGATGTCGGCAAACTGTCCGCCTGCTCAGGTGCTCGTAAATCAGGCAGACCCCAACGGCAACGACGGCGTGCGTTACGCTTACGACTACGTTACGAACAAGCTCGGCTGGACTCACCTGAACTACGAGATCGACTCGCAGAACACGGCTGGTCTTGCGATCGGTGGTTTCAACGGCGGTGTTACCGTTCGTGAGATGGCGAAGTCCTACACGCTCCTCGGCAACGGCGGTAAGTCGTACAAGCCGTACACCTACTACTATGTTACAGACTCCGAGGACAACATCATCTTCGATAACAGAGAGCAGGATCCTA
>OMPZ01000008.1 GCA_900313125.1 uncultured Eubacteriales bacterium
CTGAGTATTCATCGGCTGATTGAAGCTCTGCTGCATCGGCTGCTGAGTATTCATCGGCTGATTGAAGCTCTGCTGCATCGGCTGCTGTGTGTTCATCGGCTGCTGAGTATTCATCGGCTGATTGAAGCTCTGCTGCATCGGCTGCTGTGTGTTCATTGGCTGCTGAGTATTCATCGGAGCCGCTGCCACATTATTCTGGGGAAAGCCTGTGGGCGTCGAGTTGTTGAGACCCATCAGACTATCGGCAGACAAGCCGCCCGATGTCTTCATTGGTATGTTGAACATTTTGGATATACCTTCCTTTCGTCATGTTTTTTTGCAAACGGCGCTGACCGTCCGCATGGTCTGCAATACGCGCGGCATTGCAAACTTTACCATGATTATCATACCACATTTGTTTTGGAATGTCAAAGGTAATCTGATATTTTAAATAATTTTTCAGTAAATTTTCGCAAAATTGTAAAAAATTCGTCCAAAACAAAAACCGGTCGGAAAATACCGACCGGCATTGATGTTATTTCGCGTTTTTGATAAACGAAAAGTTGTCTTTTATATAGATCACACCCGACACGAGCGTCAGCACAGCGGATATCCAGAGCAGAACGGTGTTGATGACCGTCATGATGCCCTCGGCGCCCGCAAGGAACGTCACGCCCTTTGCGGCAAACTCTGCAAGACCGCAGTTGATGAGAACTACGATGATAGCGACCATCTGGCTTACGGTTTTCGCCTTGCCCCACATATTTGCAGCGACGACCTTGCCGTTTTCCGCGGCAACGAGCCTTATCGAGGTCACGGTGAACTCGCGGAACAGAACGATTATCATAAACGCCGCGCCCACGATATCGAGCTCGATAAAGCAGGCGAACGCCGAGATAACGAGTATCTTGTCGGCAAGCGGATCGGCGAATTTTCCGAAATCGGTGACCATGTTGTACTTTCTCGCGATCTTGCCGTCGAGCATATCTGTTATCGACGCCACGGCAAAGATAACGAGCGCGATCAGAAAGCGGTACGGTATCGCTTCTATCAGCATTGCAGCCGCAAAGAACGGCACGAGGATTATCCTCATCAGAGTTAGCTTGTTTGGCAGATTCACTTGTTATCCTCCCCGGTCGATGACCCGATAAGTTTTATCTCGGACAGCTCGCCCAGCGGGTCGGCGTCGAGCGTGTCAAATATGCGCACCTTGACGATATCTCCGGGCTGCGGCTTTTTTCCGCTCGTTATGAAGAACACCTTGCCGTCTACCTCGGGCGCGTCGGCGCGGCTGCGTCCGAAAAAGCACTCGGCGTAGCGGTCAAAGCCCTCGACAAGCACCTCTACCTCGGTGTTTATGAGCTTTTCGTTGTATCGCTCCATGACGTTTTGCTGCTCTTCCATAAGTATCTCGGCGCGGCGCTCCTTTACGTCGTCGTCGATCTGATCCTTCATTCTCGCAGCGGGCGTGTCCTCCTCGCAGGAATACGGGAAACAGCCCATTCTCTCAAAGCCTATCTCCTTGGCAAACTCGGCAAGCTCGGTGAACTGCTCCTCCGTCTCGCCCGGGAAGCCTGTGATGAACGTCGTCCTCAAAACGAGACCGGGGATATTTTCGCGCAGCTTTTTCACAAGAGCCGTAAGCTCCTCTCGGCTGCCGCCCCTGCCCATTCGCTTTAGCACCTTCTCGTCGCAATGCTGGAGAGGTATGTCCATGTATTTCACGAGCTTCTCCTCGGATTTAAACGTCTCGATAAGCTCGTCCGTTATCGCTTCGGGGTAGCAGTACAAAACGCGTATCCACTCAAGACCTTCCACGCGGCAAAGCTTTCTCAAAAGCTCCGCGAGCTTGTATTCGCCGTAAATATCGACGCCGTATTTTGTCGTGTCCTGAGCGATGACGATAAGCTCCTTGACGCCGTTTTTCGCGAGCGTCTCGGCTTCTTCCACGAGAGCCTCCATTTTGCGGCTGCGGTAGCCGCCGCGTATCATCGGGATAGCGCAGTAGGTGCAGTGATTGTCGCAGCCCTCGGCTATTTTCAGGTACGCGTAGTAAAACTCGGTGCTCTGTATCCTTCCGCCCTCGAGCGGCAGCTCCCTTTTGTCGGGAAAAAGCTCGACGGTCTGCTTTTTCAGAACGCGCTCGACCACCTTTGCGATATCGCCGTTGCCGCCTATGCCGACTACAGCGTCAAGCTCCGGCAGCTCCTTCATCATCTGCTCGCGGTAACGCTCCGCCATGCAGCCTGTTGCGATAAGAGCCTTTATCTTGCCCTCGTCCTTCAGCTTTGCAAGCTCCAGTATCTCGTCGATGCTCTCCTGCTTTGCGCTTTCAATAAAGCCGCAGGTGTTGATGATAGCGACGTCGGCGAGCGCCGGGTCGTCGATCACCTTGTAGCCTGCGTCTCTCAGCGAGCTGAGCATCATCTCCGCGTCAACGCGGTTTTTCGCGCAGCCCAAGCTGATGATCCCTACGGAATTTCCCATAAATGAACCCCCTGTATCGTGAGCCTGCGGCAGGAACGCACAAAAGCGTCCACACCGCCGCAGGTCGATTATTCATACTCCTCGATCGCGGCTTTTATGTCCGACCACGAATAGCCGAGCCGCTGCAGCGCGGCGATAGTTCTGCGCCGCGACTTTTCGTCATCGAGCTTGCCGCTGTACTTTCGCTCGATAAGCTCGGCTATCTGCTCGACGGGGTCTACCTCGAACTCGTCGAGTATCTCTTCGGCAAGCTCCCTGTCGATGCCCTTTTCCATAAGCTTATACATCGCGCCCCGCTTCGAGAGCTTTTTGAGCATAAGCAGATCGTGCGCCAGCCTGCGCGCGTAATTCTCGTCGTTCAAAAGCCCGAGCTCCTCCATGCGGTCGCACACCTGCACGGCGGTCTCCTGTGAGCATTCGCGCACAAGCTTTTCAGCGAGCGTTTTACGCGAGTAATCGCGCCCGGAAATGAGCCACAAGGCTTTTTCCTTCGCCCGCCTGTACTCCGACTCCTTCACAAGCTCGTGAAGCCTCTCGTCGTCAAGCTCCGAGCCGGGCTTTATGCAGTTTTCCTCAAGCACCTGAGTATCGAGCTTCATCGCAAATTCGCCGTCGATATACACAAGGCTGAGCTTTTTCTTCGCCGGCGTTATCGCTGTGATCGTCATTTATCAGTCCTCGACGGGAATGTCTATCGACGGATCTGATGCCGCGGCGGCAGACGGCTTTGCGTCGTCCTCATCCGTTTCTATAACATCGGCATTGGCAGGCGCGTCGTCCTTCTTGCCCTTGCCTTTTCCGAACGCCGACTTGCTGCCCTTTGCGAGCGGCTTTGTGGCGATCTCCTCGGCCTTTTCCATTATCTGCTTTTCGATCTCGGCAGCAAGCTCCTTGTCCTCATCCAAGAGCTGCTTCGTCTTGTCTCTGCCCTGAGCGAGCCTTCTTTCGCCGTAGGAGAACCAAGCGCCGGACTTCTGGATAATATCGGCGCGCAGACCGAGGTCTACAAGCTCGCCTGCCTTCGAGATGCCCTTGCCGTACATTATATCAAACTCTGCCTCGCGGAACGGCGGGGCGACCTTGTTCTTAGCTACCTTGACCTTCGTATGCGAGCCGACCATTTCACCGCCGACCTTGAGCGTTTCGACCTTTCTGATGTCGAGACGAACGGAGGAATAGAACTTCAGAGCACGACCGCCGGGAGTGACCTCGGGGCTGCCGAACATAACGCCGACCTTCTCGCGCAGCTGGTTGATGAAGATAGCGACGCAGTTGCTTTTCGAGATCGCGCCCGTAAGCTTTCTGAGAGCCTGAGACATAAGTCTCGCCTGCAATCCGACGTGTGAATCGCCCATCTCGCCCTCGATCTCCGCCTTCGGAACGAGAGCCGCTACGGAATCGACAACGATAACGTCGATCGCGCCGGAACGCACGAGAGCCTCGGTGATCTCAAGAGCCTGTTCACCCGTATCGGGCTGCGAAACGAGCAGCTCGTCAACATTCACGCCGAGCGCGGCGGCATACACGGGGTCAAGCGCGTGCTCAACGTCGATGAAAGCGACCGTACCGCCCTGCTTCTGCCCCTCGGCGATGCAATGGAGCGCAAGCGTTGTTTTACCCGAGCTTTCGGGACCGTACATCTCGATGATCCTTCCTCTCGGAAGTCCGCCTATACCGAGCGCGATATCGAGCGAGAGCGAGCCGGTCGAAATAGCATCGACCTTCAATATTTCCTTCTGACCAAGGCGCATTACCGCGCCCTTGCCAAACTGTTTCTCGATCTGAGAGAGCGCCGTATCAAGCGCTTTATTTTTATCTACTGCCATTTTCTTCATATCCTTTCGGTAATAATTCCGACAAAGCACCAACAAAACTTCACTCTACATTATATAACAAACACTCGCCCGTGTCAATTAAAAACACCTGAGCTTTTATATACTCCGAAGGTCACACGTTTGTAGCCTTGAAGGTCGAGCTCGAAGCCTACGTCCGAAAAACCGTGGGCGCGCATATACTCCGCCACAGGCTCGTGTTCGTCCTCGCCTGTTTCGTAAACGAGCGCGCCGCCCGGTTTTAGCTTCGACCGCCATTTTTCCGTTATCACGCGGTAAAAGTATAAGCCGTCGTCGCCGCCGTCGAGAGCCATTCGCGGCTCGAACGCAAGCTCGCGCTGGAGCGTGTCTATCTGCTTCGTGACGATGTACGGCGGATTTGAAACTATCATGTCAAAGCTGCCGTCGGGGAATTTGTCGTAGTCCTTCGTGACGTCGCCCTGAACGGCGGTCACATTTTCGGCGTGATTAAGCTCGATGTTTCGTTTAAGATAGCCGAACGCATCATCTGACAGCTCGAGAGCCGTGACCTGCGCCTGCGGCACAAGCCTTGCTATAGCAACGGCGATAGCCCCCGACCCGGAGCAAAGGTCTATAATGCGCGGAGCGTCGTACCCTTTGGCGATCTCCACAGCCTTTTCACAGGCGACCTCCGTGTCGTCGCGCGGAATGAGCACACCCTCGCCGACAAAAAAATCAAAGCCCATGAAATTCCATTTTCCTATTATATACTGTAACGGTCTGCCGCCCGAACGCTCCTCAATTGCCGAAAAGAAACGGCGACAAAGTGCGCTGTCCGCGGGCTTGTCGCCGTGCAATATCAATGCTGTTCTGTCTGCGCCGAAAAAGCGCTCGATAAGGCAAAGCGAATCAAAATCGGCGTCGGGTACTCCGGCGCTTTCAAGCATCTGCCTGCCCCTGCGGTAGACCTCATGGATCGTTAAATTATCCATCCCGTCACCACTATTCACTATTCACTATTCACTATTCATTTTTCACTAACTTCAGATCCTGTCCTCGCCGTTTTCCGGGATAACAGGCTTGATAGCCGCGATCGCTATCTCGATCATGCTGTCGTCGGGCTCGATCGTCGTGATGCGCTGAGCCGCAAGACCGGGCGCCGCGATAATGCGCGTGAAGGCGTTGTCATACTTCGCGCAAAGCTTTATAAGCTCGTAGCCTATGCCGCACGAAACGGGCAAAAGCAGCAGCTTGATGAGCGTACGCAGCAGAGGATTCTTCGCCGTGATAAAAAGCCCGACCACAATGCCGACAAGCAGCATGATTATCATGAAGCTCGTTCCGCAGCGCGGGTGAAAGCGCTTGTACTTGCGGACGTTTTCGACGGTCAGCTCCTCAAGGTTTTCGTAGCAGAAGATCGTCTTGTGCTCCGCGCCGTGATACATGAACGTGCGTTTCATGTCGGGCGTGCGCGAGATAACGATTATATACCCGAGGAAGATGATTATTTTCAAAATACCCTCAAAAACGCTGCGCCACATCGTGCCCTTGTCGAGCGCGGGCGCGACCTTCGCGAGGTTGTTGAAGATGAACGTCGGGACTGCGAAAAACAGCAGCACCGCAAGCGCAACGCCGAGAATGCTCGCAAACGTCATGATAACGCCGAACAGCTTGTCTCCCAGCTTGTCCTCGAGCCACTTTTCAAACTTCGACGGCTCTTCATATTCCTCCTCCGTGCCCTCGACCGATTTTTCTGCGGAGAGCATAAGGCACTTCATGCTAAGGCGCATAGAGTCGATGAGCGTTACAAAGCCCCTGATGAACGGCAGGCGGAGTATCTTGCTCTTGCTGCCGATAAACTTGAAGTCGATGTCCTCCGTGTAAATGGACTTATCGCTCTTTCTGACAGCGACCGTGATCTTTTTCGGGCCGCGCATCATTATTCCCTCAATAAGCGCAGAACCGCCGATCGAGGTCTTTATCTTCGTCTGTTCAGCCATATTTCTTCCTCTTTTCTTTCCCTTTGGGGCGGGCGCGTCAGAGTATCTTTTCGTCCTCGCTGTCAAGCACGGGAATACTTATAGTTACCGTCGTGCCGACGTCCTCCTTGCTCTCGATCTCGAGACTGCCCTTGTGCATCGTCATGATCTCGTCAGCCACGGCAAGTCCGATACCGCTGCCGCGTACCGTCTTGTTCGCCTTGTAGAATTTCTCCTTTATCCTCGGCAGATCCTTCTCGTTGATGCCGCAGCCCGTGTCGCTGATAACGACCTTTATCATGTCGTCCTCCTGACGGACGTCGATACCGATAACGCCGCCCACCGGCGTATATTTCAAAGCGTTGTCTATGATATTTATGAAAACCTGTCTGAGCCTGTTTTTATCGGCAAGCACAGGCGGCATTGCCTCGGGCTCCTCGTAAACGAAGTGTTTTTTCTCCTTTGCGGCGCGCTCTCTGAGCATATACACCGCTTCGCCAAGCTCCGCGAGCAGGTCGGTCTTGTCCATTGCGAGTATCATTCTGCCGCTTTGCAGCCTTGAGAAATCAAGCAGCTCCTCTACCATGCCCGTAAGTCTCTCCGACTCGTTGATGATAATGCCGAGACCCTTGTTCATCGTCACGCTGTCCGGCTCGCCGACAGACATCGTCTCCGCCCAGCCCTTTATCGCCGTAAGCGGCGTTCTCAGCTCGTGCGACACGGAAGAAATAAAGTCGTTCTTCATGCTGTCGGACGCCTTGATCTCCTCCGCCATGTGGTTTATCGAGTCGGCAAGCTCGCCGATCTCGTCATCGTACATTTTATCGACGCGTGTTTCGTAATCGCCCTGAGCGATACGGTGAGCCGTCGCGCGCAGCTCTCTGACAGGCTTTACGATAGTCCGCATAAACAGCAGCGCGGGGATAACGAACGACGCGAGCAGCAGCCCTGCCGCCGCTACAAGCACGATGATAGCCACCATAACGCGGCTGTCGGCATTCGTCAGCGGCTCGAAGAAGGTCAGCGCGGCGGTAAATTGCCCGTCGCTGCCGCGAACAACGACGGTGTAGCACATGACCTTTTCGCCCGAGGTCAGATTCGCCGTGTGAAAGCCTGTCTCGTCCTCGCTTTCTTTTTTAAGAACGATCACGCCGGACGCCTCGTCCTGCGCGCCGCTCGTGGCGTAGATGATCTCGCCGTTTTCGTCACAGGCAGCGATATCGACAGATTCCGTTCTGTCAAACGCGTCGATGTACGAGCGCACCCAGACGCGCCCCGCCGTAAAGTCGCTCTCACGCTGAGAGTAAGAGGCGGCTGCTTCGTCGCCAAGCGACTTCAGGTGCCGTTTCACGCCGTCGTAATAATAGCTTCTCACGGCGAACGCCGCCGTAAAAATGATAAGCACAAGAAACAGCACGGTCACACTAAGGTAGTTGAACACCCATCTTTTAACGATCCCCTTGCCCAATGACAAAAACCTCCGGCGGCGAACACGGCAGGCAAAACGCCCCGGAGATGCTTTTCCGGGTCTGCGCTGCTGCGTGATGATACGCCATTATAGATTACAGTCCGTTTTGCAAAAACAGACGCATTGCGCTTTTATCAAGCGTCCCACTTATAGCCGAGACCCCAAACGGTCACGATATACCTCGGGTTCGACGGCTCGTCCTCCACCTTCATGCGAAGGCGTCTGATGTTTACGTCTACGATCTTTTCCTCGCCGACATACGCGACGCCCCAAACATGGTTGAGGATATTCACGCGGTCAAGAGCCTTGCCGGGGTTTGAGAAGAAATACTCCATGATCTGGAACTCGACCTGTGTAAGCTCGATAGTCTTGCCGTTTTTGAGCAGCGTTCTGTTGCGCAGGTTGAGAACGAAGTCGCCCGACTTGATCTCCTCCTTGAAGTTGCTCTCGATATTAGCCTTTGCGAGCGAAACGCGTCTGTAGAGCGCGTCTACTCTTGCCACGAGCTCGGAGGGGGAGAACGGCTTTGTAACGTAGTCGTCGGCGCCGAGCATAAGACCCGTCACCTTATCCATCTCCTGAGTTCTCGCGGTAAGCATGATAATGCCGATACCGCCGTTTCTCGCTCTCAGCTCCTTGCAAACGGCAAAGCCGTCGCGGCTGCCGGGCATCATAACGTCGAGGATAGCTACGTCGAGGTCGCCGTTATTGTCGTCGTACTTCTGGATAGCCTCGTCGCCGTTTTCGGCTTCGATAACGTCATAGCCTGCTCTTGTGAGGTTGATAACGACAAAATCGCGGATAGCCGCCTCGTCCTCGCATACCAGTATCTTTTTCATTGCAGTTGTCTCCTTTTTGGAAAATTGCTTTTTATCTGAAAAAATTAATTATTTAAATCGCGATCAATATTTTAAAGATCAAACTCCGCATCGTTTTCCGTGCGCTGCGCCTTGTTTTTTGCTATGAGGAAATTTATTTTTATGCCCCGCTCGCTGAACATACTTTCGTGTTCGGTCACGATGTTATCGGTAATGCCGCTCGCGTGCAGGTCGTTCGTTTTGTATACTACCTCAAAGCCGGACTGCGCGAAGTATTCAAGGCTCTCCTCAAACAGCGGCAGGTCGTCCGTTTTGAAACGTATCTCGCCGCCCTCCGGCAGAAGCTGCGCGTATTTTTCGAGCTTGTTCGGGTAGGTCAGCCTGCGTTTTTTGTGCTTTGGCTTCGGCCACGGGTTGCAGAAATTTATGTAAATGCGCTGCACCTTATCTTCCGGGGCAAGTATCTTCTCAATGTGCTCAACGTTATATGCTGTGAGCATAAGGTTAGTTACACTCCTGCGCGCGTCATCGAACATCTCCTGCGTGCGGCGTCTTGCCACGCCGAGCATATCGCTTTTGATGTCTACCGCCAAAAGGTTGATATCGCGGTTTTTCAGCGCAAACTGCGCTGCGAACATTCCCTTGCCGCAGCCAAGCTCAACGTAAAAGGGCTGCTCCTTGTCAAAACGGCTGCACCACCTCCCTTTCATGCTTTCCGGCTCACTCTCAAAGAACGGGCAGACCGCAAGCTCCGGCCGCGCCCACTTTTTTCTTCTTATCCTCAAACAAGTTCCTCCGCTCCGTGAACAAAGATTATTGTCCACACGAAATGTTTATTACATTATTTTCGTAAATAAAGGTCTAAAAACAGACCTAATTACACTTATAGCCTATTATATCAAATTTTTCTAACATTATATTTCGATAAAAGAATTATATTTAAACATTTGTAATATTTTCGTAAAAAAATTGAGACTTATACCGCATTATGAATATGTGCGCTGCGCAAAATACGCAGTCGGAAAATTTCTCTCAAGAAAATTTCACTCTGGTTTCAGTAAATTTTCACAAAAATCCTGCCGATTTCCGTCGTTTTGAAGTATTGACATCGTTTTTCGTTCGTATTATCATATAATATGTGTAATAATGCGGTTATATCGCCTGTTTCAGGGAAAGCGCGGTAAGACCGAATGTCACCTTGTTTGTATTTTCGGAATACAATGCATCAGGTGCAGCTACAAACAAGATAAAGGATTGATTATATGGATCAGATGTTCAACTCAAGAAACCCATACTACCGCAGCCCCTCGGGCGCAGTTGAGGAGGGCACCTCCGTTCATTTCAGGATCAAGGTACCTCTCTCACTCAAGTGCAGCAAGGCTCATTTGATAGTCATCAACGAAAACAACAACAGCAAACGCGACAACTACACCATGCTGTGGGACGGCATGGCTGACGAGTGCGAGATCTGGGAATGCGACTTCATTCCGAAAAAGCTCGGTCTTTACTGGTACTCCTTCCAGCTCGACACGCCGGACGGTCTGCGTTTCCTTGTAAGGGACTTCGGATCTGTGGCGCGCATAGATTACAACATCATCTACTCATGGCAGCTCACCTGCTACAAGAAGGGCTTTAAAACTCCCGACTGGCCGGCAGGCGGCGTTATGTACCAGATATTCCCCGACCGTTTCTTCTTCTCGGGCGAAAGCAAGCGCGCAGGCAGAGAGGACAGAGAGTATCACGCAAGCTGGGACGAGATCCCCGAGTGGCGTCCGAACAAGGACGGCGTTATCACGAACACCGACTTCTTCGAGGGCGACCTCAAGGGCATTACGCAGAAGCTCGATTACATTGAAGAGCTGGGCGTTACCTGCATCTACCTCAACCCCATCTTCGAGGCGTACTCCAACCACCGCTACGACACGGCAAGCTACGAGGATATCGACCCGCTGCTCGGAAACGAGGAGGATTTCAAGAATCTCTGTGCCGAGGCTAAAAAGCGCGGTATCCGCATTGTGAACGACGGCGTGTTCTCTCACACCGGCAGCGACTCGAAATACTTCAACCGTCAGGGACGCTACAAGACGATCGGCGCGTACAACTCCAAGGAGTCGCCGTACTTTAGCTGGTACGACTTCAACAACTGGCCCAACGGCTACAACTCTTGGTGGGGCTTCGACACGCTGCCCAACACGCGCGAGGACGACCCCAGCTTTAACGAATACATCAACGGCGAAAACGGCATTATCCGCAAGTGGATAAGGGCAGGCAACAGCGGCTGGCGTCTTGACGTTGCCGACGAGCTGCCCGACGTATTTATACAGAACCTCAGAAAAGCCGTAAAATCCGAGGACGAGGACGCTATCGTCATCGGCGAGGTCTGGGAGGACGCGTCGAACAAGGAGAGCTACGGCTCGCGCAGAAAGTTTTTGCTCGGCGAGCAGCTTGACACGGTAATGAACTACCCGTTCAGAAGCGCGATCCTCGAATACCTGCACGGCGTTGACGCGTTCCACATCATGGAGGGCATTCTCTGCATCATGGAGAACTACCCGCGCCCCGTGCTCAAAAACCTCATGAACTTCGTAACGACTCACGACACCGAGAGGACTATCACCGTCCTTGCAGGCGAGCCGCTCAACAACCGCAACCGCGAATTTCAGGCGAACACAAAGCTTTCGCCCGAGCAGAGAGAGGCCGGTCTCAAGATGATGCGCCTTGCCTCAGGTATGCAGTTCACGCTGCCCGGCTTCCCGTGCATCTACTACGGCGACGAGGCAGGCGTGGAGGGCTACAAGGATCCCTTCAACCGCTCGACCTTCCCGTGGGGCAAGGAGGATAAGGAGCTTATCGAGTGGCACAAAAAGCTCGCGAACTTCCGCAAGACCTACTCGTGCTTCAACGACGGCGAGTTTAAGGACGTATTCTGCAAGGAGCGCATAATGTCCTACGAACGCTACGACGAAAACGGCAGAGTGCTCTGCGCGTTCAACGCAGGCGGCAGTACGTCCGAGCTAATGCTCCCGCGCGGCTACAGCGACTGTCACATCGAGCTTGCCACAAGCGACGACTGCAAGCTCTATGACAACGGCAGCATCGAGCTCCCGGCTATGAGCTGCGTATTCATCAGAGCGAAGGCTAAGACAAGAGAAATGCCGAAGGATACCGCCGGTGTTATCTGATACTGATATTGATATAAAAATTTAATAAGACAAAATGCGGAGAACGACCCGAATGATCGTCTCCGCATTTTTTATTCAGTTATTGTTTATTGTTTTTTTCTTCGATCTCACGCCGTGTATGACTGCCCACGCGATCAGCGACACGATCGCCGCAAGTGTGATAACATTGCTTATCCTCTGCACAGCCGTACCTTCGTAGCGCACCTCAAACGTGCCCGACGCGTCCTTTGGCAGCGTTACGACAGCAAGTCCCTTTTCGCTCTCGCTAAGCTCAAGCTGCCGACCGTCTTCGAGGTTTACCGCCTTGCAGCCGTATATGTAGATAAGCGGCAGCTCTATCTTCTCGCCGCTGCTGTTTTTGTAAGAGACTACCGTCGAATCGGTCGTGCGTTCAAGCGTGTACTCACCGTTTCCGGAGTCGGGCGTGATCGTGTCGCCCCATTCTTCGACGTCCAGACTCGTGTAGCCGTTTATCATGTAGTCGCACATTCCGATGTTGTAGCTGTTCAGCTCGTCTTTTCCGTAGTCGTGGTTAAAAAAGACATTGTACGGCGTCATGAACATGATCGCCGCGAGAATAAAGCCCACGCATATAAAAAGCTTGTTTCTCTGCGCCAGGTCTTTGTCATCGAGCAGGACGGCAGCCGCCGCGCAAAGCAGGAACGTGAAAAACAGCAGCAGTCTCCACGGGAACTGAACGACCGTCAAAAAGCTCAGTTTCCACAGCGGAACTATCATCATTATGACGAGGAACAAAACTGCCGCGGAAAACAGCACCGCAAAGTGTTTCTTTGTTTTTTTGCCGATCGTTTTTCGGCTTTCAAGCAGAACTATCACGATCATCAGGAAGGGATAGATAAATCCACCCGTTGTTCTCAGTTCGTTCAGATCGACATTCGGCTCTCTGTGGAATACCGTATAATAGATCGTCACGAGCTTCATAAATTCTCCTCTGGAAAAAAACATAGACAGCGGCGTTATCGTATCGAGCCACGGAGTTGACTTTCCGCTGCCGCTGTAGAGGTTGAGGTCGGGCGAAACACGGAGCTGCTCGATAAGCGGAAAGAGAAAGTACGCGCTGAGCCCGATCGAGATCGCGGCAGCTACAGCAATGCTGCCGAGCGGCCGCAGCGAGATCTTCTTCTTTTTCAGCGCA
>OMPZ01000039.1 GCA_900313125.1 uncultured Eubacteriales bacterium
AGCAGCGAACCGATTATCGCGATCGTCTGATTCACGCCGGAGGTTATCATTTTCGGTACGCACGCCGCGGCAGCTGCCGAGAATACGCTGCCCGCTGCCATCAGCTTAACTATGCTTTCTGTTATGTATAAAAGCCAGTATGTAACGCCGCCGCAGACCGCGCCGATCGCGTTGCGCTTCATCGACAAGCCCTTTTTGCCGCCGGAATTTGAGATCAGTCCGCACACGAGAGCCATGATGAAAAACTTCGCAAAGGTGAGCGGCGCACTCGTAATGTATACCGGGTCAAGCAGGTCGTACAGTCCGTTTCCTATCCCCGCGGCGAGACCGCCGAATACACCGCCGAAAAGCATTCCGCCAAGCAGCACGAGAATGTTGCTGACCTTGAGCATCGTCTGCCCCGCGGGCGTCGGTATCGGGATCTTCAAAAAATACGTCGTTACAAATATCATCGCAGCCATGAGCGCGGCAAAGACATAGTAAAGGAACTTCTTCTGGGTCTTATTTACTTTCATGTTTTTCCCTCCCTAAATGGAATGAACAAAGTATAACATATCCGTGGCACTTTGTAAAAGCCATTTTTTAAATTTTTGAGGGGTACAGTTTTATAAAAAAGCAGTTACCAAACAAATGCAATCGGCAAACGCCGACGGGCACAGGCAAATTCCGCTGTACTTTATCTAAATAACAACATCTCCTCCGTGTTTTAAACAAATTAGGCGAGCTGGGCACGCCGAGCCGCGCGGCGAAGAAGCTGTGCATTGCACAAACTACAACCGCGCAATCGCCCGCGCCCGCTTGGGCGCGAATGGTTACAATATTGAAGTTGAAATGGAGGGGGATTTTTGGTATAGTATAATTTAAAGGGATATGCAAATAAAGAGGAGGTGAGCGGCGTGCTGAGGAGCAGCGGTTTTGGTATATCGTTATTCATCAATATAATCATAATATGTTTGTGGCATTTTTTGTCGTATATCATTTCCGGGCATATCGGCTCGAAGCGCGTTGACTATCGCCGCTTTCCCTACAGAGCGAAGGAGTTTGAAAAAAAAGGCAAGTTCTATGTTGAAAACTTCCTCATAGATTCGTGGTACTCCTTTCTGCCGACAAAATATAACCGTATCGGGATAACCGAGCGAAAGCTCAGCCGTGAGGATTCGCTCACAGTCAGGGAATACCTCGGCGTTACCTGCCGCTGTGAGCTGTGCGCTTTGATGAATTGCTTTTATATAGTCTGCGCTTGTATCCTCGACGCGCCGTACCTCGCGTTTATCCTCGGTATGCTCGTTATACTCGCGAATTTTCCGTTTATTATCAGCGCGCGCTACTGCCGCTGCCTGATACTGAACGAGCTTGCAAATAAACGGCGTGAGCTTGAAAAGCAAAAGCTGCTTGCCGACAGAACGCCCAATGTGTTCGATCTGATAGTATAAAAAGGAAAAGAATATGGCATGGTTTTTTTATGATACGGTAGCACAGCCGCTGCACGTTATTACGGGCGATGACGCGCGCCATATCTCGCGTTCGCTGAGAATGAAGGTCGGCGAGGAGCTGACGATATGCGATAAAGACAGTACGCGCCATGACTGCGTTATCGATAGCATCGACTCCGACAGCGTTACCGTTGAGGTCAAAAGCAGCCGCCCCTGCGAAAATGAGCCGGACACAAAGGTCACGCTCTATCAGGCTCTTGCAAAGGGCGAAAAAATGGAGTTTATTATACAAAAGGCGGTCGAGCTCGGCGCGTCGGAGATAGTGCCCGTGCTGACGAGCCGCTGCGTTTCGCGCCCCGACGAGAAGTCGATGAAGAAAAAGGTCGAACGGTGGAACAAGATAGCTCTTGCCGCGGCGATGCAGTCAAGACGCGGCATAGTGCCAAAGGTAACGCCGCTGATGAGCTTTGAACAGGCGGCAGAACGCGCCGGCAGCAGCGCGCTTGTCTGCTACGAGCTGGGCGGTGACGTTATCGGCGACACGCCGCAGATAAAGCTCGGTGAGATCTCGCTGTTTATCGGCAGCGAGGGCGGCTTTGAACAGAGCGAGGTCGATCTCAT
>OMPZ01000088.1 GCA_900313125.1 uncultured Eubacteriales bacterium
CGAGATCGCGTCGGTTGACAGCAACGGCTATGTAACGGCGAAGAAGATCGGTCAGACCACGATCACCGTAACAACGCTTTCAAACCAAACGCGCGATGTCAGCATCAACGTATTCTCAACTTCTACCGTATATTTCCCGAGCGGCGTTACAAAGCCTGAAAAAGAAGGCGACCTCCCCACGCTACTCATCGCAATGAGCAACAGTCTCGAGGGCAGAGCAAACATAAACGCAACTGTTGAGGATCAGGACGGTAAAACAGTAAGCAACCATATCAACCAGTGGACATCCTCCAATGAGAGCGTTGCTACAGTATCCGAGACCGGTCAGGTCACAGCTTTACACGTTGGTACATCTACTATCACGGTTCAGTCCGGCGCAAAGACCGCTTCCTATCTGCTTACAGTAACCGCTCCCATCACAGTAGTAACTTATGATCCTATCGAGGATTACATTTACACACCGGCAGTAAAAGCTTACGAGCCTGATCCGACATTAAAGGTAGGCGACACAGTTCTTGAAAAGGATAAGGACTACACTATCGAGTACTTCAACAACACAGCGATAGGTACTGCTTACATGGAGATCACAGGTCTCGATCTTTACACAAACACGACAAGGATCAACTACAACATCAAGAAGAGATCTCTTGAGGATAACCTCGTAAACATCGACTCTATCCCGAATCAGGAGTACACAGGCGAGCAGCTCCGTCCTGCACTCCACGTTACCTGCGACGGTATCGACCTCGTAGAGAACGTTGATTACACATTAAGTTACACCAACAACATCGAAGAAGGCAGAGCGACTGTAACTGTTACCGCAGTCGGCAACAGCCCGTACTCCGAGAGCACAACGATGACATTCAACATCGTAAAGACCATCATCGGTATCAAGGGCGACGTTGACAACAGCGGAGACGTCACGGCAGCAGACGCACTCCTCATTCTCCGTACATCTGTAGGTCTTTCCGATGCCTTCACAGCCGATCAGCTCAAGCTCGCTGACGTAAACGGCGACAACACAGCAGACAGCGCAGACAGCGTGGCTATCCTCCGCTACAGCGTTAAGTTTACTGACGCAGGCGTAACTATCGGAGTTAACGCAAGCAAGAATTGATCCGCAAATTCAAATCACAAAGCTGACGCCGTAAAGGATCAGCAATAAAACGCACCGCCGGACAATGGGCAGCCAAAGTCCGGCGGTGTAATTTTTCTGTGCGTGAGTTGCGTGAGGGCACTCGGTTGAAGGCAGGCACATATAAATATGCGGCGATAGTAGTTTATCGCCGCATTTTGTTTTATCCTTCTCCCCCGTAGATCAACGGAGAGCCTTATTTATGCTTTGTTTACCACATCATTATGAGGGGCGAGGAAGTAATGTGCCTATCTTCTTGTTCTTTGAAAGCGATACGCTGTATCTCAGCAGCTCTACCGCATCGGCGGAATTTAGCTCGCCGTCGCCGTCAACGTCATGGAACAGCTTGAAGGAGTCGCTCCTCGACTCAACGCCAACGCTTATTCTGAGTATTATCAGCGCGTCTGTTGATGTAATCATATTATCGCCGTCAAGATCGCCTACCATAGCAAGCTCACCGCTGTCTGTGTCGCTGTCCGTATCGGTATTCGGTGCGCTGTCGGTATCTGCGGCTGTATCCGTGTCGTCCGTTATCTCGCTGTCTGTATCGCCGCCAACAGGTACTGACCTTTCGTCTGTGTATATCTCACCGTTTTCAATAACTATCGCGGTGTAGACGTACATTTCCTCCTGATCGCCGGCCGCATCGACGTGTCTGCTTGTGATAGAAGCGTCAGAAATCATGATGTGCGTCGGGTCATTCTCGCAAATAAACTCTGCCGTTGCTTTTCCCGTACCCGTCCATTTCCATACAGGCTGTTTCCAGCTATGTCCAGATGCTTTGTCTATCAGATCGTCTTTGTTGATCTCACCGTCGTTGTTGCGATCGGTAAGCGGCGCACCGTTTGCGTCATAAAGTCCGCCGTTTGCGTCCTCGTAGTACGAGATCTGACCGTCCACTTCACACGACGCAGGCTTGCCCTCATGGAAAACAGCTTCTCTCCAGCTTGCCTTAACGGTGATATCCTCTGCGATGTCTATACTGTCTCCCGGCTCATATTCCTTGCCGTCAATTATCCATTTATCGAAGATCGAGCCATTCGGAGAAGTATACTCGCATACGGGCAGTACAAACTTGCCCTCCGGGCTGTACATAGTCTGCATCTCCCCGGAACCGCCGTTGGCGTCGAATTTTACCGAGATCATAACAGCCCACTCGGCAACTACCGTTGTATCGGACGTAACTGTAATCTCGTCTCCCGGGGCATACTTCGTTCCGTTGATGACCCAGCCATCGAAGGCTTCACCCTCGGGAGCGGTAAACAAGCAGTCGGGCAGCGTGTAAGGTCTGTTGAAACGAGCCTTGGCGTCCTCCATTTTACCCGTACCTCTTCCAGCACCGAAGCTTACCGTATACAGTTCGCCGAGCATTTTGAAAACTGCCTTGCCGTAACGGTCGGTAACATCGCGGCCTGTGAGATCGAAAGTGTGATCCTGGTAGATCATATCTGCCCCGGCTGCACGAGTGACCGTACATCCGGAAAGAACTGCGTCGGCAGTTCCGTCACCGTTGAGGTCAAAGCTGCTGTTCGCGGCGCTGTAGCACGAGAGCAATTTCAAATTATCAACTGCTTCATCAGGAACCGAAACAGACATCGTGCTTGTAAGGTCGATAACAACTTCCTCGCAGTCTCCAAGCACAGATCTTACCGTTACCGATTCGCTTGGCATCATGAACGTTGCGATGCCGTCCTGAGGCGAGTCAGTAAACTTTACCGCGCCGTCATTTACGGTAAACGAAGTAAAGTACTTATCGTTAGGGAATTTCGATTTGTCGATATCAAGACTGACATACGCGCCCTCGATCGTCTTGTCGGTGGGCTTGCTGCTGACATAGGCGATCGTAAACGGCTCTTTGTTTATGTCATACAGCTTCGGTTCGGGCGCGATATGATCGACCTCAATAAGCTGATCGAGATCCGCCTTCGCGGGTGACGCACTCTTGTCCGGGTTCTCGGTATAGAAAGTAAGACTGTCGGCACCGCTCCAGTTTTTCTCGTCGTCAATAACTATCCATAGCTGATTTTGTGTAAGCCCTCTGTAATCAACAGTTTGGCGAAGATCTTCTCCGACGTAATTCGATACGATAAGGTTAAAGCTGTTGTCGAGCGACTTTGCGATAAACGTCTTATCGTACCAGCCCTCGGAGTTTTTATACGTCAGCGTGTCGCCGGGCCATTCCTTGTTTGTACAGTAATTAACGCCGGAATCGCTGCCGTCCTTGCTGCCCCACAGCCATACGATCGGATTCCACGATGCGGAGCCGCCGTGCTTGATATGCAGCGTGACATTCGTCGAGGTCTTGTCGTAATAATAATTAACATCTATTTTGCCGTCAATAAATTTAACCGTACTTTCGGGCAGCTTGTCCGTATTCAAAGTATATCCAAGGTAAGACGGGATATTTGTTATCGTGAGCGTGTCGCCGATCCTTCCGTAATACTCGTCGGAGGAATGAATGGGAGTAGTTGTTCCCGTCTGATAGTAATTCACCGAAACAGTACCGGCGTTCGTATAAACGTAGCTTGCCGTTACCTCTGTATCATCAGATGAAAATGTTCCTGTCGGTCCGTTCTCGACCTCGTCAAGAGCGTAGTTTGAGGTGTAGGAGCTTGGTGTATACGCCGAATACTTCGTTCCGACCTTGCCGTTTATCCAGCTTGTCTTGAGCGTCTCACCCGAGTTTTTATCTACAAGAGTTACCTTTGCGCGCCCCATATCGTCGCTGACCTTGATCGACTTGAAAGATGCTGAGTCAACTGCGATAACGATCGAATTTGGAGCGATGGAGAAGTAACCGTTGTTGACCTCTCCAAGCTTTTTGATACCCGCCTGTTCCTCGTTTGCAATAATGACCCAATTTTGATTATAAGAATCGGGTATCGTAAAATCAGCAGGCTCTGACGAGGAATTTCCTATAAACAGCAGCTTGTTCCATTCTCCCTGCGTATTGTTTGTACAAATGCAGGCAACCGTCGTGTCGGCACGGAGGAAATCGTAGCTTCCGCTGTATCTGTCACTTGCGGTGAATAGTGAGAAGTTCTCCCTGATCTGTCTCATACCGCGATAATACGAAACCACATCAGAGTTTTCATCTGCAAGCGACCAGTCGATCATATTGACAGACGGGGGCGACTTATAGCTGTTATGGTCGCCGCCCTTTGAACGGCACATTTCTTCGCCCGCAAGAATAAACGTCGCGCCCTGCGAAAGATTCAGCATAGCTGCCGCAAGCTTATTCTGTCTGACTAATTTTTCGTCTCTCTTATAGAAACAATCGGTCATTCCCTGCGACGTGCAAAGCTGATCCCAAAGTGTGGAGTTGTCGTGGCAGGCAACGTACGAGACAGCCTGTGTGGGCTGAGAAAGCTTTCCGTCCTTGTTTGCTTCCATGCCCTTGCAGAGATAATCGATATTTTTATTGTTGTATCCTGTGCTGCCCTGTATCCAGCCCCAGTCGCCGGTACCGCCGTTTTCGCTCTTTAGAGCGTTTCGCAGACCGTCGTTGAAGAAGCCTACTCTGTCGCTAAGACCGTTGTGATCCCAGATGTACGCGGGCTGCAGGTCGGTATTTGAGCAGGTTTTCGGCGGGAAGAAGCTGTCGCCGCCTGTCCAGCCCTCACCCCAGATAGTGATACGGCTGTCGATCTCATCAAGTCTGCTGCGGATAAGGTTCATCGTCTCAACGTCATGGAGAGCCATAAGGTCAAAACGCAGACCGTCAACGTGATATTCATTTACCCAGTATGCGCACGACTCGATCATAAATTTTCTGTACATCGCGCGTTCGGACGCTGTTTCGTTTCCGCAGCCGGAGCCGTTGGAGTATGTACCGTCGGCGTTCATTCTGAAATAATAATTCGGAACAGTACGTTCAAAGCACGATGTGCCAACATCTGCGACATGATTGTATACCACGTCCATTACAACAGAGATACCCGCGTTATGCAGCGCTTGTATCATCTGCTTGCACTCTGTTATACGCGTGTTGCCGTTGTAAGGGTCGGAGGAATACGAACCTTCTGGCACATTGTAGTTTTTCGGATCATAGCCCCAATTAAACTGATCTTCGCTGCCCGTCTCATCGACCGACGCGTAGTCAAACATCGGTAGGATCTGCACCGTAGTGACGCCAAGCTGCTTGAGATAGTCAAGGCAGGTGGCAACGTTGCCCTCACCGTTGAGTGTAGTTCCGGTTTCTGTAAAAGCGAGGAACTTACCTCTGTTCTTCTCTGATACGCCTGAATTTGAGGCGTAAGAGAAATCCTTTACATGGACCTCCCAAACGAAGGAATTGGTCGGACTATCGAGGAAAATGTGAGAGTCCTTATCCCAACCGGCAGGGTCGGTCTTGTCAAGATCAACGACCATTGATCTGTCGCCGTTAACACCTACGGCGTAGGAATAAACGTCCTGCGTCTCGTTTGTCTGTGACTTAGCCTCGTTGACGTTCTTTGTCGCGATCGTATATGTATAGTATGTGTTGACGATATCGCCGGAAACAGTCGTAGTCCAAACGCCGGTGAATTTTCCGCCGGATTTCTCCTGTACCATGTCAACAACACCGATCAGATCATCACCGTCGCCTGTTTTGTAACGGTTGAGCTTGACCAAGGTCGCCTTAGGCGCCCATACCTTGAACACAGTTGATGTCGGACTGTATATCGCGCCAAGCTGACCGCTGTATGCAACGTCATCGTCAACCATCTGACCTGCATAGTTGTAAGAGTTCCATTCAAATTTCGTTTCGCCCGAACTAACGGGCACCTGCGCCGCTGATACGGGCAGCACGGCAGCCGCAATAAGCGCCGCACTTAGGAATGATGACAACGATCTTTTCAACATTATTTCCACCTCTTTCTAAATTAATAATGCGTATAGAACTGTAAAGCAGGACTATACACATTTAAAAGTTTCATTTATATTATACACCGCGTACATACATTTTACAATATAAAGTTAACAGTTGATATAATTTCTGTGGATTTATGCTTACTGAAGAAAAGTTTTTTTAGACATCATTACGCAAAGAAATAAAAAGTGTCTTTTTACACAAAACAAAAAAAGAGATATCCTATTGGATATCTCCTCAAAGTGCCAAAGCACCCTCAAAACTGAACAAAGCATAATAAACATTTCCGATA
>OMPZ01000020.1 GCA_900313125.1 uncultured Eubacteriales bacterium
AACAACCTGCAACCGCGTATTTGCTTGCGGCCGCTTGGCCGCCGGGGGGTGAGAGAATGGAGATAGAGCTGCTTTTCAAGATCGCCGCGGTAGGGATAATCGTCGCTGTGCTCGGTCAGGTGCTGACGCGCGCCGGGCGCGACGATCAGGCGATGATGACCGCCCTCGCCGGGATCGTTATCGTCCTGACAATGGTCATTCGCGAGATAAGCGAGCTGTTTACCACCGTGAGATCACTTTTCGGGTTGTGATGTGATGAATATTATATCGGTATGTATAGCCGCCGTGTTTGCCGTTTTGTGCAGCGCGGCTTTGAGGAATTACAGCGGAGAGATCGCGTCGCTGCTGCTGCTTGCGTCGGTCGTGTTCATCGCGCTGATGACCTTGCCGTACGTTCAGAGCGTGCTCGCGCAGATCTCGGGCTTATCGGACGACGCACTCATCGGGACGAGCTATTTGCAGACGCTGATAAAGGCGGTCGGGATATGCTGGCTCACGCACATCACGGCGAACATCTGCCGTGAGAACGGTGGTCAGTCGGCAGCGGCTCAGGTCGAGCTATGCGGGCGGCTTTCGATACTTATACTTGCCTGCCCGCTGTACGCAGATATCCTGACGCTCGTATCGGGCTTCCTCGGATAACGAATGTATCGGAGACTTTTTGCAATATTCATTGTTATTCACTATGGCGACGCTCTGCCCACTTGCCCACTTTTTTTCTCTGATCTATATATATTTATTGATTTTTTTTATCGTGTAAATAAGAAGAAAAAGTGGGAAAGTGGGCAGAACACCCGAAAAACCGCATGGACAAGCCGTTTTTTACTGACCACTTTTGTTTTAAAAAGTGGTCAGAAGCCCAGAAAAAGCGGTCAGAATATTAACAAATTATGAACAACACAGATTTTCACGAGCCGTACCGAAGAATTGCCCGGAAAAAAGTGGTCAGAAGCCCGGTTTTGATTTTAAAAGTGGGCAGAGGAGTGTGAATAAATATACATAATCAATGCATAATTATGCAATTGGCATTTCGTCCTGAATTTACGTTCCTTAGAATCGTTATTTTTTGACGCTCTGTCGCCGCAGTGACCCCTCCGTCAGCCATACGGCTGACACCTCCCCTGAAGGGGAGGCTTTAACGGTTCCCTCTCCTAAGAATTTTCTCCGACAACTTTTTCGCTCTGACCTGCTTTAGTGTGTGCTGTGAATTGTTTAGTACTATAGATTCCTTTCTATAAAAAATTTACTGTAGCGTTTAACAAAATGTAGGCGCGTCGGGCGCGCCGAGCCGCGCGGCGAAAAAGCTGTGCCCTAAACGACCTACAACCGCGCAATTGTCACCGGGCACTGCCCGGCTTGATTTTTTGGGGGAATGTGGTATAATGGAAGGGCTGCGGAAGGAGGCGGTCGTGTGAAAAAGCAGAAGTCAAACTGCGATTATTGTGTAAACTATTCGTATAACGAGGAGTATGAGTGCTACGAGTGTGTGATGGACCTCGACGAGGACGAGATGTACAGCTTTATGAATCGTCAGTACAGCAGCTGTCCGTACTTCCATCTCGGCGACGAATATAAAATAGTTCAAAAACAGAATTAAGGAATGTTTCTTATGGATAATTCAATGTACAAAAAACTCGGGATAAGCGACAGCGTCCTCGGCTTTTGCGAGTGCGTGCTGGGCGAGCTTTCCGAACGCTTCAAAAAAATCGACGAGACAGCCGAGTATAATCAGCTCAAGGTAATCTCGGCAATGCAGAAAAACAGAGTCAACGCCGCCTGCTTTGCGGCTACGACAGGCTACGGCTACGACGACGTCGGCAGAGATAACCTCGAGAAGGTCTACGCCGATGTTTTCGGTACGCAGGCAGCTCTCGTCCGCCCGCAGATAACGTGCGGCACACACGCGCTCGCCGTCGCGCTTTCGGCAAACCTGCGCCCCGGCGATACGCTGCTTTCGCCTGTCGGAAAGCCGTACGATACGCTCGAGGAGGTCATCGGCATTCGCCCGTCGCGCTGTTCGCTGCGCGAGTTCGGCGTTGCATATAAGCAGGTAGACCTGCTGCCCGACGGCGGCTTCGATCTCGACGGCATTCGCGCCGCTCTTGACGATACCGTCAAAATGGTAACTATCCAGCGGTCGAAGGGCTACCAGACGCGCCCTACGCTCTCGGTCGAGAGGATCGGCGAGCTTATTTCGTTCATCAAGTCGATAAAGCCCGACGTTATATGCATGGTCGATAACTGCTACGGCGAGTTTGTCCAGACGACAGAGCCGTCAAACGTCGGCGCGGATATGATAGTCGGTTCGCTCATCAAAAATCCCGGCGGCGGTCTCGCCCCGATCGGCGGCTATATCTGCGGCACGAAGGAGTGCGTGGAAAACTGCGCCTACAGACTCAGCGCACCCGGTCTCGGTCAGGAGGTCGGCGCAAACCTCGGTATCATGCCGGCGTTCTATCAGGGGCTGTTCATGGCTCCGACGGTCGTGTCCGGCGCGCTCAAGGGTGCGGTGTTCGCAGGGCTTTGCTACGAGAAGCTCGGTTTCAAATGCGTTCCCAACGGCACGGAGGACAGGTTCGACATTATCCAGGCTGTCGAGCTCGGCTCGAAGGAGAGAATGGTCGCGTTTTGCCGCGGCATTCAGGCGGCCGCTCCCGTTGACAGCTACGTCACCCCCGAGCCGTGGCCTATGCCGGGCTACGATTCCGACGTTATCATGGCGGCAGGCGCGTTCGTCCAAGGGTCAAGCATCGAGCTTTCAGCCGACGGTCCGATCAAAGAGCCTTACGCCGTTTACTTCCAAGGGGGGCTTACCTGGTACCACGCGAAGCTCGGTATCATGATGTCGCTCCAAAAGCTCTTTGAGCAGAAGCTTATTACACTCTGACTATTTTTTGTCGATTAGTCACATTACACATAAACACCGCCGAATTTCTGTGAATGATTTCGGCTCAATGTGATACACAAAAGAAATAATTGAATTATTTCCCGAATTTTCATAATTTTATTGACTTTTAACGAGAAAAATCTTATAATAAATCTGTTACGATTGTTTGAATAGGGTAATTCTGCGCCTTTGAGCCGGAAATATTCAGACAATACGCCGCGCCGAGTCTCCCGGAGCTCGAATGAAGGGCGGCATTTGGCACGGCAAACATACACATCACGGAGGTTAAAACGCATGAAAAGAGTTGCAAAACCTGTATTCTTCATCGTTGCGCTTCTTATCGTTGCACTTGCGGTAACGTCGGTTTTAGGTATCGACACGCAGTTCGGCGATATCAAGACGGCCCGTATCAAGGGCATTGACGATATTCGATGGGGAATCGACATCAAGGGCGGCGTTGAAGCGACGTTCCAGCCGGCAGACGGTGTAGACGCCACGCCGGAACAGCTTGAAGCGGCTAAGTCTGTAATCGAGACCCGTATGGTTTCGAGCAGCATCACCGACTACGAGCTTTACGCAGACGAGAGCTCCAACAGGATCATCGTCCGCTTCCCTTGGAAAGAGGACACCACAAACTACGACCCGAACGAAGCTATCGAAGAGATCTCGGCTACGGCTGTGCTCACGTTCCGTCCGGGCAACAGCTACGAGTCGGTTGACTACGACGCCGACGGCAATCCCGTTATGAAAACTCCTTCGGGCACGACTGCCGAGACGGTGCTTCTCGACGGCTCGACCGTAAAGAAGGCGGAAGCCGGCGTTATCAGCGAAAACGGCGTAAATAAGTATGTCGTTTCGCTCGAGTTCAACGACGAGGGCACGCAGCTCTTTAAGGACGCTACAACTACATATCTCAATCAGACGATCTCTATCTGGATGGACGACGTGCTCCTCTCTTACCCGACGGTAAACGAGGTCATCTCCGAGGGCAAGGCTCAGATCTCCGGCTCGTTCACGGCTGAAGAAGCAACTGCTCTTGCAACGAAGATCAACGCCGGCGCGCTCCCGTTCTCGCTCGAGACGGTGAACGTTTCGTCTATCAGCCCGACGCTCGGTCAGAACTCGCTCTACGCAATGGGTCTTGCGGCTATCATCGCGCTTTGCTTTATCACGGTTTTCATGATCGTGTTCTTCAGAGTTCCCGGCTTTGTAGCCGTACTCTCGCTTGTCGGTCAGATGGCGATCATCATCGTATCGGTTTCCGGCTACTTCCCGGTATTCAACAGCTTTACAATGACGCTGCCCGGTATCGCGGGTATGATCCTCTCTATCGGTACGGGCGTTGACGCCAACATCCTTACCGCAGAGCGTATCCGCGAGGAATTAAAGCGCGGCAAGTCGCTCGACAGCGCTATCAACGCAGGTACGAAGAACTCGCTTTCCGCTATCATCGACGGTAACATGACCATCGTTATCGTTGCCGTTATCCTCATTCTTGTGTTCGGCCCGTTCAATATGCTCTCCTTCATCTTCGGTCTTTCGACAACGGGTGCGATCTACGCCTTCGGCTACACGCTGCTTATCGGTACTATCGCGAACTTTATCATGGGTATTGGCGCGGCGAGACTTATGCTCAAGTCGCTCTCGGGCTACAAGTTCCTGAGAAATCCCAGACTTTACGGAGGTGCTAAGAATGAAAGATAAGATGCTCGACTTCTACTCGAAGAGAAAGGTCTTTTTCGGCATTTCCATCGGTATCATAGTTATAGGTATTATTTTCAACATCATTTTCGGCGTTTCTCTTGATATCCAGTTCTCCGGCGGTTCCATGATCTCGTATTCTTACAACGGTCAGGTAAACGAGGAGGAAATGAAGGCGCTCATTCAGGAGAAAACTCCCGACGATAAGGTAACGTTCACCGTTGCAAAGGACATTGCAAGCAATTCCGACAACGGCGACGGCTATACGCTTACCGTTCAGTTCTCCGGCAACGACACTATCGACACTCAGCTCCAGTCGGATATCCTTACCTCACTCAGAGAGAAGTATCCCGACAACAGCTTCGAGACGAACGAATTTACGAGCGTTGACGCTACGATGGGTCTTAAGTTCTTCATCAAGTGTATCGTAGCCGTTGCTATCGCAGGCGCGCTCATGGTGCTCTACGTTACTATCCGATTCAAGAGGATCGGCGGTATGTCGGCAGGTGTGTTCGGTCTTGTCGCTCTGTTCCACGATATCATCATGGTTTACATTGTGTTCGTGCTTTTCAGAATGCCTATCGACTCCAACTTTATCGCCGTAGTTCTTATGATCCTCGGCTACTCGCTCAACGACACGATCGTTATCTACGACCGTGTCAGAGAGAACAAGGCTAAGATGGGTCCGAAGGCGTCGCTCATCGACGTTTACAACCTCTCCATGACGCAGGTCATCAAGAGAACCGTTATGACATCTATCACAACGCTCGCCGCTATCACGTCGGTATACGTTGTATGCCTTGTTTACAACATCACGTCTATCCAGAGCTTTGCTCTTCCGATGATCTTCGGTCTTATTTCCGGCTGTTATTCCTCGATCTGCATCGCAACTCCGCTGTGGGTCATCTGGCAGCTTCACAAAAAGTCGAAGGAGCCCGAGAAGAAGTCAAAGGCTTGATCTGACTTTGCGATCACAGCAATATCAGACCTCCGTATTTCGCGGAGGTCTTTTTGCATAAGAAAATCACCTTTTTGCGCCTTTCGTATATTATGTAATAAGCGGAAAAACAAACGCGCTGTGTGAGGTGATCTTATGTGCGGCAGAAACTGCACGTCGAAATGTGTGCTCGCATTCGGGCTGGGCGTGATGATATCATCGTTTTGCGACAAGGGCATCGCGCTTTTCCTTGTGGGAGCGGCACTCGTGATACTGTCCTTCGCCCTGCGTGCGCGATGAACAAGGGAGGAATCGCTGTGAAGTTTATCGTAATTGACAATCCTCGGTTCTGGGGTCCTATCCTCAGAAGAATGTTCAAGATCAAAAAGGTGAAGGAAGACGCGGCGTAATTTCAATTATGCAAGGTTTTGCGCTGAAACGACTGGAGCTCCGGCGGTATCCGATGCCGGGGCTTCGGTCTTTTTTGTAATATTTTGTTTATTTCCCGGTCATTATTGTCATGTAGAATAGTTTTGTAATTTCACGGGGGATATAGCTATGAATAAAAAGGTGACAAAAAGGATAATTCCCGTTATCGCAGTTTTATTGACTGTGTTTTTCGGAGCGTGTATTTATTTGGTCGTGAACGCCGCGCTTGTAAAAGCGGTAAGCTCGTTCTCGACAAGCAGCGCCAAACAGTCGGATAAGCCGAATGTTACTCTGGAGCTAAAAAAACAGTTCCCCGATATAGAGCTTTTAAGCCGCGAGGACACCGAACGCGGTTATACGAAGTATAATTACCGAGCAAACGGTATTGAGTTTACCTATACCGACAGCAATTTGTATAATAGGAGGGTCTCGCCGCGTCACGACCAATGGGACGATTATAGCGCAAGGCTTCACGAAAAGCTTTCCGACGAATACCTTCGCGGCAATTCCGAGCTGCTTGCAAACACCGTGTTTAAGACGACCGCCGAAGGTGACTATTTGTTTAAGGACACCTCTAAAAACCTCTCACCGCTCATCTGCACCGCATCTTCATCCGTCATATTGCCCAAAATTTCTTGACATACGTCAGTATGCCAGCGAAATTTATGTGCAATC
>OMPZ01000103.1 GCA_900313125.1 uncultured Eubacteriales bacterium
ATATTGCCGCTGCTGCCGTTTACGGTTATGCTGTCAGCGCCGATGTTTTTTAAAACGACCTCGCCGTCCGTATTGATGTTGAGCGATTTGAGTTTCTGCGCCAATTCGCGCGGGATACGGATCTCGATCTTTTTGTACGCGTCGTCAATGACCGTATCTCCATCGGTAAAGTGAACGGAGAATGCCGTGCCGTCGAGCGTATACGAAAGGCGTTCGTTTTCCATAAGATAGCGCGTTGACGCTTCTTCGACGAAGTAGTCGGCGCCGTTGTAAGCAACGATCTCAACTCTGCCGCCCTGCCAGTCGATGTTGAGCGTATCGACCTCGTTGGGAGGGTAGTACTCGCCCATTGCGTAATACTGCGACATATCGGTCGGGTCGATGCCCTGCAATGCTTCATTCACCTCGGGCTCACTTTGCGGCAGCGAGAGACGAAGTCCCACGCCCAGCCCCACAAGCGAAAGCAGGATCACCGCGAAAACGGTCAGCCATATTGCTCTCGGCTTCATTACGGGATAATTACGCCGTCAACAACGCCGCTGATAGCCGCAGCGTTTGCCTCGTCGGTATCAATGTGCATTGCCGTAGCGAAGTCTGCTCTTACTCGACATACAACGTCGCCGAAAACGAGCTTTCTGCCCGTGCCGGGATCTACCTCAACGCTGACGAGCTGCTTGTCCTTGAGACCGAACTTCTCGGCGTCCTCGGGTGTGAGGTGAACATGACGCTTTGCAGCGATAACGCCGCACTCGATATCGAGCTCGCCTTCGGGGCCTACGCGCTTGCAGCCGGGCGTGCCTGCGATGTCGCCGCTCTCACGGATAGGAGCCGCGATGCCGATCTTTCTTGCGTCGGTGAGAGATACCTCGACCTGATCTGCGTTTCTGAACGGACCGAGGATAGACATAGCGAGCTGACCCTTAGGACCTACAACTGTGATCTTCTCCGCGCAGGCAAACTGACCGGGCTGAGAGAGATCCTTCTTCTTTGTGAGCTCTGCGTCAGCGCCGAAAAGAGCCGCGAACGTCTCTTTTGTAACGTGGATATGACGCGCAGAGGTTTCAACGATTACTTTCATTTTTATCACCATTCCGTGTTATTATTTTTTGATACCGAAGCAGACCGTTTCTATTTTCAAAACGGCGAATGTGGTATCTTTATTTTATTGTACACCTTTTTTACAAATAATGCAATAACCAATACAGTAATACTGTTAATTTTTTAGGTTATGCCGTCGGGCAGGCGATAAAATATTGAGCTGTTTTTGTTGTCAATTCCGCCGTGTTATGATAAAATATATATATATAGAAAAATCAGGGAGTGTTCATTGATGTACGATAACTGGGAAGAACTGAAAAGCAACTGCATGAACTGCCAAAAATGCGAGCTTGGGCAGACGAGGACGAACCTCGTTTTCGGTGTCGGCGTTCCCGACGCCGAGGTCATGTTCATCGGCGAAGGTCCCGGCGAGCAGGAGGATCTCAGGGGCGAGCCGTTTGTGGGCAGAGCAGGTCAGCTTCTGGATAAGATGCTCGATGTGGTAAACCTCGACCGCCACAAAAATATCTACATAGCGAACATGGTGAAATGCCGTCCGCCGAAAAACCGCGACCCGCGCCCCGATGAGCAGGATATGTGCATCGAGTGGCTGAGAAATCAGACAAAGCTGATACGTCCGAAGATAATCGTTTGTCTTGGGCGTATCTCGGCGGCAAAGATAATCAAGCCCGATATAAAGATCACGCGTGAGCACGGCATTTTCTTTGAGAGAAACGGCACGCTGCTCACGGCGACTCTCCACCCCGCCGCGCTGCTCAGAAATCCCAACAACAAGCCCGCGGCTATGGAGGATTACTTCAAGCTTCGCGACAAGATCAAAGAGATCTGCGACCACACATATAATAAATAAAAATATACCCGGCACACGCATATTATATAATGTGTGCCGGGCATATTTTTACAGTACAATATTAACGCGTTAAAGCGACGAAATAAAAAAACCGACTGCGCAAAGGCGCGGCCGGCGATTTGTATTTTTCAGGTGATATGTGGGCGGTTAAGAGGTATAGTTGGTATACAAACCGTCAGGCGGTAAAACCATACGTCTTGATGATCCCGTTGAGCGACGTTGAAAACGTTTTTGTGATATACGCGATGACCGTATCCTTGTCAACGGTATCCCTGTCACGGATCCAATCCATGAGCATCCCGGAAAGAGCTTCGGTGTAAAATTTGCTCACGAAATCTCTGTATTTATCCTCAAGGTGAATGCCGAGCTTTTTCTCTTTGCTCTCGATATACCGATTCATCATATCTATAAAGTCGGAATAGAAAAATGACTTTACAACATCATGCCCTATCGAGTCGTAAGCACAGCTTATCAGGTGATTGTTGTCCTCGACATAGTTCATCACGAAGAGGATCGCTTCGTCAAAATCAGCCGCAATGTCGAAGCTTTTTATCACTTCGATGGCGTCCTGTTTGAGCATCCACTTCAGCAAAGCGTAAATATCCTGAAAATGATAGTAAAAGGTTTTTCTGTTTACGCCGCAATCTGTGATGATCTCGGTCACTGTGATCTTTGAAAATGGTTTTTTCTCCATGGCATTTCGCAGCGAGCTTGCAAGAGCCCTTTTAGTGTTCATAGAGGTTACTGCGTGTGTCATTTATTATCAACTCCCCACATAATTATACTAATAATCTTCCGATAAATAAATGGATAAAATGTAACTTTTGACCATTTCTACATAATATTTTTTCACTTTTATTACATTTTTCTCGAAAAATCAAATATAAACACCTGTATTTTTAAATTTATATCGTTTATTTTACCCGATTATATTTTTGCTCATTTACAAAATAACGAACAATGCCGTGATAGGACGGCAGACCAATAACTACAAGCCGTATTTTTTTCTGACGCGCTCGAGCTTTTTCCCTATCGGCGCGGCGAGCAGAAGAAGGAACACGACGTTTGAAACGACGTACACCGCCGTTATCGGTACGGCTGCGGCGAGCGCGGCAATGTACCGCGAGAGCACAAATGTGTTGTCCCACCAGACAGTTGTCCAGACGTCCATGAACGCCGAGTAAAGAACGCCGGAAACTGCGCCGTAAAGCATAAGAAGCGCGCGGCTTTTTTTCAGCGGCAGCACGCCCGCAAAGAAGCCGATAACGCCCCAGATAAACATCTGAAACGGCGTCCACGGTCCCTGCATGAAAAAGAAGTTTGAGATGAACGCGGAGAGCGCGCCGCAGACAAAGCCCGACTCGCAGCCAAGCTCCATTCCGCAGATCATCACGATCGCGGCTACGGGCTTG
>OMPZ01000065.1 GCA_900313125.1 uncultured Eubacteriales bacterium
CCGCTGATGACGCCGTTTTCGTCTACGTCGATGCGCTCTGCGGCGGGTGACTTCGGAAGTCCGGGCATGGTCATTATCGAGCCGGTGAGAGCGACGATAAAGCCTGCGCCTGCCGAGATCTTCAGCTCGCGGACAGTTACGGTGAAGTCCTTCGGCGCGCCGAGCTTTGTCGGGTCGTCGGAAAGGCTGTACTGCGTTTTTGCCATGCAGACGGGCAGCTTGTCGTAACCGAGCGCGTTTATGCGGTCGAGCTGCTTTTTTGCTGCCGCGGTGAGCGTAACGCCGTTTCCGCCGTATACTCTCTGCGCGATGTGATCGAGCTTTTCTTCGACAGTTTCGTCAAGCTCGTAGCTGAATCTGAAATCGGGAGTTTCCTCCTCGCAAAGACGAACTACCTCGCGCGCAAGCTCAACGCCGCCGTCGCCGCCGTCCGCCCAGACCGTGGAGAGACGCACGTTAACGCCGAGCTGTCTGCACTTTTCGATGATAAGGTCGATCTCGGCGTCGGTGTCGGTCGGGAAACGGTTGACCGCTACGACCGAGGGCAGACCGTAAACGTCCTTGATGTTGGAAACGTGCTTGAGAAGGTTCGGGATACCGCGCTCGAGAGCTTCGAGATTCTCCTCGGAAAGCTCCGTTTTCGGAACGCCGCCGTGCATTTTAAGCGCGCGGACCGTTGCAACTACGACTACCGCCGAAGGAGTAAGCCCTGCGTATCGGCACTTGATATCGAGGAATTTCTCCGCGCCGAGGTCTGCGCCGAAGCCTGCCTCGGTGATAGCGTAATCGCCGAGCTTCAGAGCCATGCGCGTCGCGATGACGGAGTTGCAGCCGTGCGCGATATTCGCGAACGGACCGCCGTGAACGAGCGCGGGAGTGCCCTCAAGCGTCTGAACGAGGTTCGGCTTGAGCGCGTCCTTGAGCAGAGCCGCCATTGCGCCGGCAGCTTTGAGGTCGCCTGCCGTAACGGGCTTTTCGTCGTAGGTGTAGCCAACGATAAGGCGCGACAGACGCTCCTTGAGGTCTGTCATCGACGATGAAAGGCACAGCACAGCCATTACCTCGGAAGCTACCGTAATGTCGTAGCCGTCCTCACGCGGTACGCCGTTTACCCTGCCGCCGAGACCGTCCGTTATAAAGCGAAGCTGGCGGTCGTTCATGTCAACGCAGCGTTTCCATGTGATGCGTCTGGGGTCAATGTTGAGGGCGTTGCCCTGGTAGATGTGGTTGTCGAGCATTGCGGCAAGAAGATTGTTTGCCGCGCCGATAGCGTGGAAATCGCCCGTGAAATGAAGGTTGATGTCCTCCATAGGCACTACCTGTGCGTATCCGCCGCCTGCGGCGCCGCCCTTAATGCCGAACACAGGTCCGAGAGACGGCTCGCGAAGAGCGACCATAACGTTCTTGCCGATCTTTCTCAGACCGTCGGAAAGACCGATCGTCGTAGTCGTCTTTCCCTCTCCGGCGGGAGTCGGAGTGATAGCCGTAACGAGCACGAGCTTGCCGTCGCTCTTGTTTTCTTTCAGAAGAGAAAGGTCGATCTTAGCCTTATAGCTGCCGTACTGCTCGAGATATTCCGGCTCGATGCCTGCCGTGCGGGCGATCTCGGTAATGTTTTTCATCTGCACGGACTGAGCTATCTCTATGTCGCTTTTGTACATTGTTATTCCCTCCGTTGTATATGTCGGTGACCGCCGCGCCGCATGACACGGCGGTCATTTGTGTTTTGCATTACTTGAAATACTTCACCGCAGAGCGGAACATACCCATGTCGTACTCGCCCTTGACGTTCTTGTAAAGACCCTCGCCGATACGCTCGGAATGGCCCATCTTACCGAACACGCGTCCGTCGGGCGATGTGATGCCCTCGACTGCGAACGCTGAATCGTTCGGGTTGAAGTGAACGTCGTTCGTAGCGTTGCCGGAAAGATCGACGTACTGAGTAGCGATCTGACCGTTCTGCGCGAGACGGAGTATCATAGCCGGGTCGGCAAGGAATCTGCCCTCGCCGTGAGAGATAGCGACAGTATAAACGTCGCCCGTCTTTGTCTCCATGAGCCACGGCGACTTGTTCGATGCGATCCTTGTGCGTACAAGTCTCGACTGGTGGCGTCCTATCGTGTTGTAGGTGAGCGTCGGGCAGCTTTCGTCGGTGTCGATGATCCTGCCGTAGGGAACGAGACCGAGCTTTATAAGCGCCTGGAAGCCGTTGCAGATACCCGCCATAAGACCGTCGCGCTTTTCGAGCAGCGATGTTACCTCTTCCTTGATCTTCGCGTTGCGGAAGAACGCCGTGATGAACTTGCCCGAGCCGTCCGGCTCGTCGCCGCCCGAGAAGCCGCCGGGAATGAATATCATCTGCGACTTCGATATCCTTTCTGCAACGTAGTCTACCGACTGAGCGATGCCCTGAGCGGAAAGGTTGTTGATAACAATGATCTCAGGCTCCGCGCCTGCGTCGCGCAGCACCTTTGCCGTGTCAAACTCGCAGTTCGTGCCCGGGAATACGGGGATAACTACCTTCGGCTTTGCCACCTTGACAACGGGCGACGGATATGTCTTTGCCTTATAGGAGAACGTCGGGATATCCTTCTTCTCCATCTTGATATTGCAGGAGTAAACAGGCTCGAGCTTGTCCTCATAGATGCCGAGCAGCTCGCCGAGCTTTACGCTCTCGCCCTTGTAGGAGATCGCGCCGTCGTTCGTGGTCGTGCCGAGCGTCATGCCGAGCGGAGTCGAATCAGCCATTTCGAGGATAAACGCGCCGTAGTTGTAGCCGAAGATATCGTTGATGTCGGCGTTGTCGTCGTACTTAAAGCCGATGTCGTTGCCGAACGCCATCTTCATAACAGCTTCGGCGATACCGCCGTATGTCGGGGTGTACGCAGTAACCGCGCTGCCCTTTCTGAGAAGCTCTGTCACCGTGTCGAAAACAGCCTTAACGGAGTCGGGCTTGGGAAGTCCGTTCTCGTCATATTCCGGCTTGATAAGTGCGACTCTGTGACCTGCCTTCTTGAAATCGTTTGAAACGATGTTGTCGGTGCTGTCTGTCGTTACGGCGAACGATACGAGCGTCGGCGGAACGTCGAGATCCTCAAACGAGCCGGACATTGAGTCCTTGCCGCCTATCGAGCCGCAGCCGAAGTCGAGCTGAGCCTTGAGCGCGCCGAGAAGAGCCGAAAGCGGCTTGCCCCAGCGTTTGCCGTCGCGGTTCGGTCTTTCAAAATACTCCTGGAAGGTGAGGTATACGTCCTCGAATTTCGCGCCCGACGCGATAAGCTTTGCGATGGACTCGACTACCGCGAGGTACGCGCCGTGATACGGGCTTTTCTCCATGATGAACGGGTTGTAGCCCCACGCCATTACGGAGCAGGTCTTTGTGTGCTTTTCCTCGACGGAGACCTTCTGCGCCATCGCCTGCGACGGAGTTATCTGGTTCTTTCCGCCGAACGGCATCAGAACGGTGCCGGCACCGATCGTGGAGTCGAAGCGTTCGGAAAGTCCTCTCTTCGAGCAGACGTTGAGGTCGTCCGCGAGCGACTTGTAAAGCTCCTTGAAATCACCATCTGTCTTTCTCTCGAAGGACTCGGGCGCGTTCGGAGTGATGATTATATGCTTTTCCGCGCCGTTGGAGTTGAGGAAATCGCGCGAAATATTGACGATGTCCTTTCCGTTCCACTTCATTACGAGACGCGGTGATTCCTTTACCTCTGCAACAACGGTCGCTTCGAGGTTCTCGCTCGCTGCGAGCTCCATGAAGCGTGCAACGTCCTTCGGCTCTACAACAACAGCCATTCTCTCCTGAGATTCGCTGATAGCAAGCTCCGTGCCGTCGAGTCCGTCGTACTTCTTCGGAACGGCGTTGAGGTTGATCTCAAGACCGTCTGCAAGCTCGCCGATAGCTACCGAAACGCCGCCTGCGCCGAAGTCGTTGCAGCGTTTGATGAGCAGCGACGCTTCTTTGTTTCTGAACAGGCGCTGGAGCTTTCTCTCCTCGGGCGCGTTACCCTTCTGCACCTCAGCGCCGCAGCTTTCGAGTGACTGGAGCGTGTGCGACTTTGACGAGCCTGTTGCGCCGCCGCAGCCGTCACGTCCCGTTCTGCCGCCGAGGAGGATAACGATATCTCCCGGCTCGGGTCGCTCGCGGCGAACGTTCTCCGCGGGAGCGGCAGCAACTACCGCGCCGATCTCAAGTCTCTTTGCGGCGTAGCCGTCGTGGTAGATCTCGTCTACCTGACCCGTTGCAAGACCTATCTGGTTGCCGTAGGAGCTGTAGCCTGCGGCTGCCGTGGTGACGATCTTTCTCTGCGGGAGCTTGCCGGGCATCGTCTGCGATACGGGCTTGAGCGGGTCTGCCGCGCCCGTCACGCGCATTGCGCCGTAAACGTACGATCTGCCGGAAAGCGGATCTCTGATCGCGCCGCCAATACAGGTAGCCGCGCCGCCGAACGGCTCGATCTCTGTCGGGTGGTTATGCGTCTCGTTTTTGAAGAGAAGCAGCCAGTCCTCCTGCTTGCCGTCCGCGTCGACCTTGATCTTGACGGTGCAGGCGTTGATCTCCTCAGACTCG
>OMPZ01000036.1 GCA_900313125.1 uncultured Eubacteriales bacterium
GTCATCTCCGATTCGGCAATGCCGCGCGAGAGCGCAACGAGCTCATCCTGCGTTTTCTGCCGCTCAAGCCGCACGCGTGAGAAGTATTCCTCCTGCTCGGTCGGCTGCGAAGCAACGGACGATACGGCGTTCTGCGCGCGTGTCGCCGTGTCTCTCGTCGCGATCGACGCGTTGACATAGTGCGCCGTTCCGAGATCCTCGTCCGTGCCGAGATCTCCCGGCGATGTGCTCGGCGTAAGCTGCCAGTTCAGATAGACCGCCGCGCCGAGCGACGCGACAAGTACAGATACGATAAGCTCTTTTTTTCCGAATTTTTTCATAGCTGCCTCCGTTATACCATATTTAATTTGTAACTACGACCTTGCTGCGCTCAACGCCAAGCGCGCCCGCGACCGCCTGCGTCACCTTTTCGCGCGTGACAGAGCTTGCTCCGCCGCTGCAAACGACAAGTACGCCGCGTATCTCGGGCATTCGCTGCTTTTTCAGCACCGCCTGTTCGCTGCCGTCCTTGCCCTTGACTATCACATATTCGTTCTCCGCGCTGCGGCGCTTCTCCCCCTCCTGCGACGAGGAGAGACTTTCGCTCTCGTTTTTGTCAACGGCGAAAATATCCTCCGCCGTGCTGTCCATCGTTATCATGACCTTCACGCTGCCCGCGCCGTCTATCGACGATATCATCTCGATAAGCTCCTGCTCGAGGGTCTTTCTGTAATCGTCCTCCGATACAGCCTCCGGCGGCGGCTGCGCGGCAGTCTCGGTCTCTCCGCGCTCGTGTGGGATAAAGCTCGAAATGAATATCAGCGTAAGCCCTATCAGACCAAGCGCGACGATAGCCCTGCGGCGTCTGTCGGGCGATATTCCCGACAGGAATTTTTTTACGATCTCCATTTTATGTTCCTTCCCCTCGTACTACAACGTCCGTCTCGATACCCAGCGAGCGAAAAACCGCGTCCTCGATCTCGTCAAGCCGCTCTTTGTAACGCTCGTCTACCGTTATTCGAGCCTTGTCTATATATACGCTGCCGTCGTCTGAGATATAAGTGTGTACCTCGATATTCTGTGAAGTAACGTTTATCTCTCGCAGAACGTCCTTTATCAGCGCGGTCACGTTCGAGGAAAATTCCTCCTGCGTCATCTTTGAAAGCCAGTCGGTGTACGGCGCTGTATCAGACGGCGTTTCTATGTCAAACGACAGATCGCCCAGGCTTTCGATCGGACGAACGAGACACGCCGCCGTCACAAGGCTGAGTATAAGGTACGCCGTTTTTTTCACGGCGCTTTCTGGCAAAAGCGTCTCGGCTATCGACACAACGGCGGCACAGGCGCAAAGCGTCAGCACCCAAGCGTTCAGACCGTCCATTCAACCACCCACTATCAGAATTATCGCCGTGCTGATTATATAGATCACCATCGTACACATCAGCACCGCAAATATCACCGAAACGACCGACGACATCGCCTGCAAAAGCGACGACGTTTGAGTAAGTCCGAACAGCTCGCACACGGCTGCCCCGACCGCCGCCGCAGCCTGCCACACGGCGCAGCGCACCGCAACAGGTATAAACACGGCGAAAATAGCCGCTATCGCAGCAGCGCCCACTCCCGACCGCAAAACCGTAACGCAGCTTATGACAGTCTGGTACGCGTCGCTCAGCGCACCGCCGACGAGCGGCACAAACGAGCTTACGGCGAATTTTACCGCCCTGTTCGCAAGGCTGTCGGCAGCCGCCGTGACTATAGAGCGCATCGTTAAAAACGCCACGAACAGCGACATACAAAACGTCAGGATAAACCGCGACGCTTTTCTAAACAGCCCGACAACACCGCCCAGCCGTATCTTGTCGCACGCCGACGAAACGACCGACAGCGACATTATGCATTTGAGAAGCGGAACGACAAGCCGCACAGTTATCTGCATGACCGCGCTCGCAACGTACACCATTAGTCCGCTGTACATCGCGCCGCTTGCCGCCTTTCCCGAAGCGATAAGCAGACCCGAGATCACCGGCACATACAGCAGCATGAAATTCCCCGAGGTCGTGATGATATCGGCAAGCTCCTTTGTCAGCCCCAGAAGCGGCGGCGCGATGACCGAAACGACGCACAGCGTTGTGACGGCGGCGAGCGCGCCGTCAACGGAGCCGTCGCTCTTTACGGTGTCGAGCGCAGCCGATATCATGACGATAGCGGCGATCGTGACAAGCGCGCGTATCGGCTTTTCGGCGTTTTCGCGAACGGTCTTGCCGAGCGCCGCGAGAACGCCGTCGGGCGTTATTTCGTCGGTCGAATCCGGCATGAAATCGTACAGACCGATATCGCCGAGCAGGTCTCTCGTGCTGTCGGGCAGAGCATAGATAAGCTCGTCCGCGCGAGACTCGTGATAAAGCTGTTCGGTCATCGCCGCCGTATCGGGAGACTCTGTGAACTCGTCCGCGCTTGCAGAAAGCGGACACGCGGCAAAAAAAGCGCACACGGCAAGCGCAAGTATGTATTTTAAAGCTCCGCTGTTTTTTCTCATCCGTGCCCTCCGTGGATAATTTCAATGTTAGTTCAATAAAGTATATTCCGGGTCGTCGATAAATATTACAAAGACAAAAACCCCCTTCGCACAGGCGAAGGGGAGCTTTACTCAGTATCAAATATTTTCTTCAACAAACGCACACGCAGCTTCAAGCATATACTCCGAACAGCGTCTGCGGATACGGTCGCGGTCATTGCAGCCGTCGGAATTAAAATCCATGCGCTTTGATACGACCTTGCCGCCGAAACGATCGGATGTGACGATCGCGACATAGATCGTACCGATAGGGTTTTCGTCTGTACCCCCGGTAGGACCTGCGACGCCCGTCGTGCTGACGGCGATATCGGCGCACGCTTTTTCGAGCACGCCCCGCGCCATCGCTTCGGCGCACTGCGTACTCAGTTCGGTGAACTCGTCGAGCACGCTTTGCTCCACGCCGAGTATCTGATTCTTTATCCTATTGGAATACGAACAAACGCCCAGTTCAAAAACGTCGCCTGCGCCGGGAACATCTGTTATCATTTTGGAGATCATACCACCCGTGCAGCTTTCCGCCGACGCAATTTTCAGATCGTTATCTTTCAGGATATTCACAAGCTTTTCCTGTATACTCATAAAACAACACCTCAGATATTATTATACCCATTTTTCACGATTCAACGCATTAATTTAGCCCCTCACATTAGTGAGGGGCTTTTCTGTCAACAGTGTACAAAAAAGATATTTTTTGTATACCTTTGTTGGACTTGAACTCCTGCATAAAACAAAATCAAAGTATTTTCACTATTTTCGGTTCTTTCATACAAATAGTTTTTCTTTTTAATGAATAATGAAAAATGAATAGTGAATAACGAATAATACAGA
>OMPZ01000016.1 GCA_900313125.1 uncultured Eubacteriales bacterium
GATCGCGCTGAAGCCGAGAGCCTTGATGTAGTCGAGCTTGTCGATAAGTCCCTGGAAATCTCCGCGCCATGCGGGGTCGGAGTCGGGGTTGTTTGCCTGAGTGTCGTCCCAGCAGTGAACGTTGTTGCCCGTGTCACCGTCGTAGAAACGCGTTGTGATAACGAAATAGATCGAATCCTCACGAAGGTCGGTGCGGTCGTAATCGGGACCGGGTGTGGGATCCTTCGGCTTTGTCCATCTGCCGTTCTTGTACCAGTATTCGCCTGCCGAACCTCTTGTAAGCTCGGCGCTTTTGCTGTCACCGCAGATAAACTGCATATTGATCTTTGTTACGTCTTTAAATGTATATGTGTACCAGTTATCGCCCGTGTCAGGGTCAGCCGCCATCTTATCGCCGGGGTATTTCACCTCGATGTTTTTTGGGAGACTGTTCCAATAGTAAACCGTCGGAGTTCCGTCCTCACAGTAATAGTGTACCGTGATGCCCGTGGTATTGCTGTCGGCTGCGCCCGCTGTAACGCTTGCAAGTGAGACGATCAGCATTACGGCGAGCAGAACGGCAATGATCCTTTTAACATTCATACGTTATTCCACCATTCTATATAATTTCTGTTGAACCGTAATAAACAAATCAAAGGAAACACAGACCGTTCCGCCATGCAGCCGCGAAGGGTTGTGCATTTGCCGCGGCTTCGGTCGGTGTTTCCTTATGCCGTTTGATTAATATACAGCCTTAGCCAAGAGTCTTGATAACTCCAACCATGTACTGCTGGATGAGCGAAGCATCCTTAAGTGTGATCTTGCCGTCGCCGTTCACATCGGCTCTTGCGATCTCTTCGGCAGTAAACTGTCTGCCGGCAAGCACGCCCGTCTGGATCTCGTAAGCGTCCTTAAGCTCGGTCTTGCCGCTGTTGTCGATATCGCCGCGTGTTGTGTCGGGAACGTCTGTATCGATCTGCGAATCCGTGTCGGAATCTACATCTGACTGTGTATCAGTATCTGTGTCTGTTACAACCTCGGAATCCGTATTCTCGTCTGTATCGGAAATAACGTCAGACTCTGTGTCGCTGTCTGTTACAACATCGGTATCAACATCGTCTGTACTTACATAAGTGTAAGTAGCTGTTGTCGTCGTGTTCTTTACGGTGTTGTTCTGGATGTACATCGTAACCGTGTACTCGCCCTTGAGTGAAGGCTGGAACGTTACCTTGTTGCCCGTCTGATAGTAAGCCCTGTTAACGACATTGCCGTTCGGGTCGGTGATCTCTGTCTTGTAGAAGAGCACCTTGTTGTTTACCTTACCGCCTGCGCCGTTTACGGAAACAGTAACGGAGGAATTTGTCTTGATCTTCGAGCCGTTAGCGGGAGATGCGCTGAGGAAGATAGGATCCTCTGCGTCGTCGGGCGAAGCAACGCTGATATCGAGCGTCTTGCTGTTTGTTTCGCCTGCGCCGTCCTTAACGTCGACTGTGATCGTGTAGCTGCCTGCAGCCTTAGGCTCCCAAATAACGCTTGCCTTAGCCGAGAAATCGGAGATAACGGAATCCTTAGTGGAGAACTTGTACTGAAGGTTGCCGTCGCCGCCCTTTGCAGCCGCCGTAAGAGTTACCTTGCTGCCTACATAAGCGGCATCAACGTCTGCGCCGAAAGCTGTGATCTGGATCTTGCTCGTGTCGAACATCGACCATGTGCCTGTGTCAACATCGTAGCAGTCGCCGGAAATATCCTTAACGTCGCCGGTAAGTTTATTGCCCGAGCCGCTTCCGTTTACGATTATACCCGTAAGCTCGCCGATATCAACGGGAAGCTCGAAGGAATAAACATTGTCACCCAAGCTTGTCATAGCCTTGCCCGGCCAGCCTGCTTCGACTCCGCCGTCTACCCAATAGTAGAGGTAAGGTGTAGTTGTCTTAGTTGTCTTGACGTAAAGTGTCTTGCCAAGTGTGTCGGCAGATGCGCCGAGAACACAGCAGTTAGCCGCAAGAAGCAGTGCAAATACCATCAACACTGCAACAACTCTGCCTGCGACCGTGGTCTTTTTGATAATCATGGTGCATTTCCTCCTTTTAATGCGTTTGCCGCCCGAAAATGCTACGGGCATTTGTTAGATGTCGCATATTCTCTCTTAAATTATAGTAAAATACCGTTTTCTGTTAATTCTTTATAAGAATTAACGCTCATTATCAGCCTCCAAACTTTTCGAGATTTCTTTGTGCATTTTGACAAGTGTTTATCAACAATATTGTGGGATAATATTCGGAAACATACTTCCCCACTTTTATATGAATCAATTTTACACCGCTTATTTGTATTCTATGTAATGTTTTTTATGACATTTGTGTGAAATTTTATCAACTTGTTTTTAGGGATTGAAAAATTTAATAAAAATTGCTAAAATATACCGTGGGGTGAACAGCGTATATCATGTACAATTTTAACAAAACCATAAATTGCGTCGTTATCGACGCCGACGGCTGCCCCGTGGCAAAGCTCGCTGCCAAAATTTCACGGCAGCTAAGCGTCAGGTGCCGTGTCGTATGCGACACCTCGCATTTGTTCAATGAAAGCGAGCTTTTCGGCGCCGAGGTCGTCACCGTTTCAAAGGGCAGCGACTCCGCCGACTTTCGTATAGTCAATACGATCGGCGAGAACGATATCGTCGTCACGCAGGACTACGGGCTTGCGGCGATGTGCCTTGCAAGGCGCGCCGTGCCGATAGATCAGAACGGACGCATCTATACCGACGAGAACATTTCCGGGCTGCTCGAAAGCCGGGCGGCGAACAAACGCCTGATGCGCTCGGGCAAGCATATTAAGGGGCCGTCCAAGCGAACGCCCCGGCAAAACGAAGATTTTGAAAAAACATTAAGGAGATTGCTTGAAAATGCAGAAGTATGACAGTATAATTTTCGACCTCGACGGCACTCTGTGGGACAGCGTGGAATGCGTTGTCGCGATCTGGAACAACGCGCTTGTAAAGGCGGGCATCGAGCCGACTCTCGGCTATGACGAGCTGAGCCGCTGCATGGGGCTGAGGATAGAGCAGATCTTCGACCGCGTTATACCGCAGGCAACGCAGCAGCAGCGCGACATGATAAAGGAGACCTGCACAAAAACGGAACAGTCATACCTCGCGCAGCGCGGCGGCGTGCTTTATGATAAGGTCGAGGAAACGCTCGCGGCGCTCAAAAAAACTCATCGGCTGTTCATCGTGTCGAACTGTCAGGAGGGGTATATCCGCGCGTTCTACAAGGCGCACGGGCTTGACAAGTATTTTGAGGACTTCGAGTGCGCCGGAAGAACGGGCAGACCGAAGGGCGAAAACATCAGGCTCATCGCCGACCGCAGCGGACTAAAATCCCCTGTTTACATCGGCGACACCATCATGGATCAGACAGCCGCCGCGGAAGCCGGAGTTGATTTCATTCACGCAGCCTACGGTTTCGGCGAAGCCGAAAACTGCGTAAAAGCCCAAAGCTTCGAGGATATCCCCTCGCTTGTGTGACCGTCAGACTATCATGCCGTTGTCTATATAGATACGCCGCTTTGCCGCCGACGCTACCTTCGGGTCGTGCGTAATGATTATCACCGTGCGCCCCGTTTCGTTCAGGCGCAGAAGCGCGTCGAGCACGACCTCTCCCGACTCCGGGTCGAGATTGCCCGTCGGCTCGTCGGCAAGTATCATCGGCGGCTTTGCGGCTATCGCGCGAGCTATTGCCACGCGCTGCTGCTGACCGCCCGAAAGCTCGTAAGGCTTGTGCCCCATGCGGTGCGAAAGCCCCACCATTCCGAGAGCCTTTCGCGAAAGCTCGCGGCGCGCGCTCTGCGTCATGCTCCTGTACATCAGCGGAAGCTGCACATTTTCTTCGGCGGTCAGCGCGGGTATCAGGTTGAACCCCTGAAACACAAAACCGATCTCTCGATTCCGTATTGCCGCGCGGCTCTTTTCGCTCATCGAAACGACGTTCTTTCCGCCGAGACGGTAGCTGCCCCCGTCGGGCATATCGAGACAGCCCAGTATATTCATCAGCGTAGATTTTCCCGAGCCGGACGAGCCCGTTATCGCGACGAGCTCGCCCTTTTCTATTGTCAGCGAAATGTTTTTGAGAACGTGCAGGCGGGTATTGCCGCCTGTGTAGTACTTATTCACGCGTTCAAGGTCGATCAAATGCTCCATAATATCCTCTTTTTTCGTTTTTGATATCGACAATTCACAAATTATCATGTATAATATGAAAGGCAGTTTTACTGTGAGAAAGCGAAGGCTCGTTTTGCGCCCGTTTTGTCACCGTAATTATTTTACCCACGATAACAGAATATAATCACAAAATTAAGGAGTAATCAAAATGCTTGAAGAAAAATGGAGCTGCCTGAAAAGCGGCACGGATATTCGCGGCTGCGCTGTAGAGGGCGTTGAGGGCGAGCCAGTAAATCTTACGCTCGAGATATGTGAAACGATAACACAGGCGTTCGTGCTCTGGCTTTCCGGCAAGACAAACAAAGCTCCCGACGAGCTTGTCGTATCGGTCGGCAGAGATTCGCGAATCTCGGGTCCGGCGATAGCGGGAGTTGTCGAGGGCGCGCTGTCGGGCTGCGGCGTGACAGTACTCAGCTGCGGGCTTGCGTCTACACCGTCGATGTTCATGACGACAGTCGATCTTGACTGCGACGGTGCTGTACAGATCACGGCGAGTCATCACCCGTTCAACCGCAACGGTCTGAAATTCTTCACACGCGAGGGCGGTCTTGAGAGCGAGGACATCACCGACCTGCTCGAAATATCGCAGAGGCTTTCCGAGCTTTTCGCAAAGGGCGAACACGGCGATCTGCCCGTGGGCAAACGCGGCGAGATCAGACCGACCAACTACATGACAGATTACTGCGCGAGACTTCGCGAGGAAATAAAAAAGGGCGTTGACGCCGACGACTACGATCACCCGCTCAAGGGCTTCAAGATCGCAGTTGACGCAGGAAACGGCGCAGGCGGCTTCTACGCAGACAAGGTGCTCGAGCCTCTCGGCGCGGACGTCTCCGGCAGCCGCTACCTCGACCCCGACGGAATGTTCCCCAACCACGTTCCGAATCCGGAAAACGCAGACGCCATGAAGTCTATATGCGAAGCCGTTCTGACAAGCGGCTCCGACCTCGGAGTTATCTTCGACACCGACGTTGACCGCGGCGGCGCAGTTGACAGCAAGGGCAACGAGATAAACCGCAACCGCCTTGTCGCAGTAGCTGCGGCTATCGCACTCGAGGGCAACGAGGGCGGCACTATCGTCACCGACTCCATCACCTCCGACGGACTCAAGGAATTTATAGAGAAGGATCTCGGCGGCAAGCACCACCGTTTCAAGCGCGGCTACAAGAACGTTATCAACGAAGCGATCAGGCTAAACCAAGAGGGCATCAACTGTCCGCTCGCTATCGAGACCTCGGGTCATGCCGCTATGCGCGAGAACTATTTTCTCGACGACGGCGCGTACCTCTGCACGAAAATAATCATCAAGGCGGCTCAGCTCAGACGCGAGGGCAAAACGCTCGAGGACTTCACGGCAGGACTTAAAGAAGCTCTTGAAGAGCGCGAGGTCCGCTACAAGATCAAAGAGCATGATTTCCGCGCTTACGGCGAAAGCGTTATCGACAAGCTAAACGAATACGCAAAGTCGCAGGACGGCTGGACTCTTGCCGACGACAGCAGAGAGGGCGTTCGCGTATCGCTCGACAAAGATCACGGCAACGGCTGGTTCCTGCTCAGGCTCAGCGTTCACGACCCGATAATGCCGCTCAACATCGAGAGCAACGACAAAGGTGGCGCGGACGTGATACTCGCTCAGATGACGAAATTTATCGAGACCTGCGACAAGCTGGCGCTGTAACTATCACAGTCAAGATGCAAGGAGATAAGGAAAAGAAATGGATATAGAAAATGCAAAACGCATAGTCGTAAAGGTCGGAACGTCAACTTTGACGTACAAGGGCGGCAGACTGAATCTGAGACGCGTTGAGACGCTCGTTAAGGTGCTGTGCAATCTGTCGAACTCCGGCAAAGAGGTGATCCTCGTAAGCTCCGGCGCGATCGGCGTCGGCGTGGGCAAGCTCGGGCTCAAGCACCGCCCGAAGGAGAACAAGTACAAGCAGGCTGTCGCGGCTGTAGGTCAATGCGAGCTGATGTTTATCTACGACAAATTCTTCGGCGAGTACAACCACAACATCGCGCAGATACTTCTCACAAAGGAAGAGGTGGACTCCGAACACAAAAAGCAGAACGTCATCAACACGATCGAAGCGCTGCTCGATATGGACATTATCCCGATCGTAAACGAAAACGACACGGTGGCTATCGACGAGCTCGAAGGCGACAAGATCGGCGACAACGATCGGCTTTCGGCCATCGTTGCCGAGATAAGCAGCGCCGATCTGCTCGTGCTCCTCACCGACATCGACGGTCTTTACACCGAAAACCCGCGTGAGAACCCCAACGCCGAGAAGATCGACCTCGTAACGGAGATCACCGAGGAGATCCGCACAATGGCAGGCGGCAGCGGTTCGAGCCGCGGCACGGGCGGTATGCGTACAAAGCTCATCGCCGCCGATATCGCAACGCGCGCAGGCATCGACGTATGCGTAATGAACGGCGAAAACCCGAAACGTCTTTACGACCTTCTCGAGGGTCAGCTTACGGGAACGCTGTTCACGGCACAAAAAGGTAGAAGTGAATAATGAATAGTAAAAAGTGAAAAGTGAAAAATGAATAATTGAGGTGACATATATGACAGTACTTGAACAAATGGGTGTAAACGCCAAGGCGGCTGCGAGAACTCTTCTCACCGCAGGCGAACTCAAAAACAAGGCTCTGCTCGCGATCGCCGACGCGCTTGTTGAAAACGCCGGCGAGATAATCGCGGCAAACGAGCTTGACCTTACGGCTGCCCGCGAAAACGGCACGCGTGCCGCGCTTATCGACAGACTGACTCTCACTCAGGCTCGCATCGAGGGCATGGCTGAGGGCGTTCGTCAGGTGGCTGCCCTGCCCGACCCTGTAGGCAAGGTACTCGACGGCTCTGTTCGCCCGAACGGTCTGAAGATCGAGAAGGTGAGAGTTCCCCTCGGCGTTATCGCCATCATCTACGAAGCGCGCCCGAACGTGACCTCCGACGCTGCGGCTCTTTGCCTTAAATCGGGCAACGCCGTTATCCTTCGCGGCGGCAAGGAAGCGATCAACTCCAACAAATGCATCGCAGACATTATGCGCGCGGCTGTTGAGAAGGCAGGTCTGCCGAAGGACTGCATCGCTCTTGTAGAGGACACGAGCAGAGCGTCGAGCGTCGAGCTTATGCAGCTTACCGACTACGTTGACGTGCTTATCCCACGCGGCGGCGCAGGACTTATAAAGTCGGTAGTAGAAAACTCCAAGGTGCCCGTTATCGAAACTGGCGCGGGCAACTGCCACGTTTACGTTGATAAGACTGCCGACATTGACATGGCAGTAAGCATCATCAACAACGCAAAGACCTCGCGCCCCTCTGTCTGCAACGCGATCGAGACTATCCTCGTTCACAAAGACATAGCAGAAAAGGCTTTGCCGGCGATCAAGGCGAAGCTTGACGAGAAGGACGTTACTCTCCGCTGCTGCGAACGCTCGGCGGCGATCCTCGACGGAGTTGAAAGCGCGTGCGAGGACGACTGGTACACCGAGTACGGCGATTATATCCTCGCGGTGAAGGTCGTAGACAGCATTGACGAAGCTATCGCTCACATCGCGAAGTACAGCACGGGTCACAGCGAAGCTATCGTGACGGAAAGCTACAAGGCGGCTCAGAAATTCACCGACGAGGTAGATTCCGCCGCTGTATATGTAAACGCGTCAACGAGATTTACCGACGGCGGCGAGTTCGGTCTCGGCGCAGAGATCGGCATTGCAACGCAGAAGCTTCACGCGCGCGGTCCTATGGGTCTCAACGAGCTGACCTCGATGAAATTCATCATTCGCGGCGACGGACAGATCAGATAATACGAACGTTATGCGGCTTCCTTTCGCTGCTACCATAAACATAAAGTATACCCCATTCCCCCGTCTGCACGGAAGAATGGGGTCTTATACTAACAAAAACCGGCACCGTTGGGACAATGCCCTTCGGTGCCGGTATGCTTTTGTAATATATTTCGAGCGTGTGTTTATTCGCCGTAATCGTACTGCTCTTCGCCGCCGTTGTCAACGTTCTGGTCATCGGGGTTATCAACAGGCTCATCGATCACCGTACTGTCGGTGTTTTCCTCCTGCTGCCGGCTTTGCTCTTCCTCTGCTCTGCGGCGTTCCTCTTCCTCGGAGGCTATTCGGCTCGCTTCTGCTTCTTCCTCCGCTCTGCGGCGTTCCTCTTCTTCGCTCGCAGCACGCTCACTCGCGGCTTTCTCGCTTGCCGCCTTTTCACTTGCCGCCTTTTCACTTGCAGCCTTTTCGCTTGCAGCCTTTTCGCTTGCGGCTTTCTCGCTTGCAGCCTTTTCGCTTTCAGCGCGCTCGCTCTCTTCGCGCTCCTTTTCGAGACGTTCGCTTTCTTCACGTTCGCTCTCTTCGCGCTCTCTTCTTGCTTCTTCCTCGTCCTCCGTGTCGGTATCCGCCTTTACCTTGACCCTACGGATATCCTTCTTGTCAAGCTTGTAGTCGCCGTCGTACCACGGTGTCTGACCTGAACGGCAAGCCGTACCGAAGTTTGTGAGCTCCTTGCGCTGACCGCCGTTTCTTGCGTACCAGCACTGCGGCCATACGGCATCGGGGTTGAGAGCAGCCTTAGCCACATCGACCTCTGAGCTTTCGCCGCGGCGAACACGTCTTGCCACGATCACAGTTCTGAAGTTCGTGAACTCATACGAACAGGTGGAAAGCGTGAGAAGCTGGTCGTTCTCGTTTACGGTAACGCCCGTATCTATGAGAGAACGCTCCATAACGTTATAAACGAAATCCATGAACTCGGTCTCGTTCTCGAACGTACCTCTGAGGTAGTTGAAGAACTCGCCCTGCTCGACCAGCGTGTTCGTTTTGAACACGGAGATGATCTTCCAGTCGGCATCGTATTCCGGCGTATCGAACTGGATAACGGGAGTAGAACGGTAGAAATCAAGGTTCGCGTAGCTCAGAAGCTGGTGGAACACCTGACCGTTATCCATGTTGTGACCGTGGAGAATGATGTTCTTTGAATTGATGCTGTCCTTGCTGCGGTAGTCGATGAAGATCGAGCCGTAGCTTGACGCGTTGCCCTTATAGTCGCGGTGGAGGTAGTACTGCGAATAGTCGCCGTCGCCCTTATGCTCGAGAACGGGGTAGTCGATATACGTCGTTTTCGGTATGTATATCCAGCCCATGATCTCGGGGTTGATCGCCTGGAGCTTTTCAAAGCGCGTAGGCTCGTTCGGGTCGGGCGCCTTATCTGTGTCGCTGTTCACCTTAACAGGGTGGACGATCTCACGCAGGTCGTCGTAATTCTTCTCTACCTGAGCCGGCTCTACAAAAAGCAGCTTGCAGAGTATCACAGCCGTTATGATAAACGTGATCGTCGCGATCATGAGCACTATCTTTCTCACGACCTCGAGCGGCTTGTCGCCCTTTGTCGGTATGAAGTTAGCCACAAAGCCGTTTTTCTTCTGCGGCTTGATCGCTTCCTGGGCGATAGCGTAGTAATCGAAATGATCGGTTATCTTGCCGCCGACAAGGCGTCCCGTCGTGATGCCTCTTGCGGAGGTAGCCTTCGTAGCTCCCGCGATTATCATATCGGCGGTAGAAACCTTCGTCAGAGACTCCTTCGGCAGCGCGAGCACGAGCTTATCGTCGTAGAGCATAAAGCAGCCCTCATAGCCGCGTCCGAGGTCGCCTGCCGACCATATTTCATAAACGACTCTGCCGTCGCTTTTCTTTCCCTTTTGCTTTTTGCCGGAGGACTTGCCCTGAGAGCCAAACTCGTCGGCAAGGTCTGCAAGGTCGTCGCTGTTCTTGTAATCGGAGATATTCTCGTCATTATCCTCGGCGTCCTCGTCGTAGTCGTGATCTATGCTCTTTTCGGTGTGCTTCGGGCAAAGCTTTTTGAACAGCTTTACCGTGTCGCATTCAGCCGTGCCGTCGAGCGCGTTGGCGATAATAATAAGCTGGATGCCCTCGTCGGTCGCGTAGCTTTGGCGAAGCGCCTCGAGAAGCTTTATCTTGTCGTCCTCAAGATCGGTCTTGTAAAGTATCTCGATATCGGCTTCCTTGAGCTGATTCGTAACGACATTCATCTTCTTGTCAAGCGACTTGGGATTGAAAGATTTATCTACTATGGAGTAAATTTCCGCTTTCAATTTAATACAAACCTCCTGTCGGTCGTAAGTAACCACAATTTCTTTTCATTTCTATATCAAAATATCGTAACGCCGTAAACGGCAGATATTATTTCGGGTAGATAACCGTACATTTAGCGCCCGACACAGCTTCTTCGATAAGCTCGTCCCACTCTGTGCAGGCTTCCGCTTTTCTCACCATATCGGACTTCGGCTTTGTGCGCGGGTGGCGCGGTGTGAATACGGTGCAGCAGTCCTCAAAGGGCAGCAGCGAGGTTTCAAAGGTGTTGATCTTCTCCGATACCGCGATGATCTCTTTTTTATCCATACCGATAAGAGGTCGGAACACCGGCATAGTGACCGTTTCGTCGGTGCAGGCTATCGCGCCGAGTGTCTGGCTTGCCACCTGACCGAGACTTTCGCCCGTGATGAGCGCGAGACACTCGTGCTGCTCGGCTATCTTCTGCGAAACTCTCATCATCATTCGTCTCATGATGATCGTGAAAAGATCCTCGGGGCACTTGTTCTTTATCTCCTCCTGGATCTTTGTGAACGGCACGGTGTACATCTCTATCCTGCCGGCGTAGTCGGAAACGATCTCAAGCAGCGTGCGTACCTTTTCCTCCGCGCGCTCCGATGTGTACGGCGGGCTCGCGAAGTGTATAGCCGTAAGCTCGATGCCCCTCTTTGCCATCATATAAGCCGCTACGGGGCTGTCGATGCCGCCGCTGATAAGTATAGCCGCTCTGCCGCCGCTCGGGATAGGCAGTCCGCCCGCGCCGGGCAGCGCGTTTGCGTGAACGTAAGCCGCAAGGTCTCTGACCTCTACCGTCACCGTGACCTCCGGGTCGTGAACATCGACCTCAAGCTCCGGGAACTCGTCGGCGATATAGCTGCCGACTATCTTTGATATATCGGGCGAACCGTAAGGGAACTTCTTGTCCGAACGCTTTGACTCGACCTTGAACGATCTCGCGTTTTCAAGCGTATCGGCGAGGTACTCGACGGCTGCCTTTTTTATCGTTTCAATATCCTTTTCAACGGCGCAGGCTCTTGAATAAGCTACCACGCCGAAAACCTTGCCCACCTTGTCGGCAGCCTCGTCCATGTCGATATCGTCGTCAAGCGGCGTTATCCTGATAGTAGACTGCGACGCCTTGACCTCGAACGCACCGAGTGGGTGCAGCTTGCGTCTTATGTTTTTGATAAGCAGGTCTTCAAAATTCTTTCGGTTGAGACCCTTTAAAACGACCTCACCGATCTTTGCGAGTATGATCTCTTTCATATTTCTTTCCTTTATTTATACGCTCTCACCAAAGTTTCCATTCCGTTTTTCAGCGCGTCTGCGAGCGCGTCGGCGTCGCTTTGCGCGGAATCGGAAGAAAAGCTTATCCGAAGCGCGGTATCGGTTCTTTTGGGATCGAGCCCCATCGCCGTGAGCACATGGCTTTTTTTGCCCTTCGCGCAGGCTGAGCCGCTCGAAATGTAGACCCCGTTGTCCGACAGATAATGCAGCATCGTCTCGCTGCGAAAATACGACGTCGAAACGTTTATGATATACGGCAGCGCATCGTCGGGGGAGTTTTGCACTATGCCGTCAAGCTCAAGCAGCCTTGACAGCGTGTAGTCGCGCAAAGCCTTTACGTCTGCAAGCTTTTTTCTGAGATCGCCGAACTCCTGTGCCGCCGCGGCAAATCCGCAGATAAGCGGCAGCGCTTCCGTACCGGGGCGGATCTTTCTTTCCTGTTCGCCGCCGAAAACGAGAGGCTTTATGTAAACGCCCTTTTTGATATAGAGCGCGCCGCAGCCCTTCGGTCCGTGTATTTTGTGCGCGGACACCGTCAGCAGGTCGCAGCCGAGCTTTTGCACCTTTATCGGCAGCTTGCCGTAAGCCTGCACCGCGTCGATGTGAAACAGCGCGGGAGCTTTTTTCTTTTTTATAACGCTCTGCACGCGCTCGACGGGAAGGATCGAGCCTACCTCGTTGTTGACGTACATCATCGTTACAAGTATCGTTTTTTCGTCCACGGCTTCAAGCAGATCATCGGCGGAGATATGTCCGTGATCGTCGGGCTTCAGGTACACGACCTCAAAGCCCTCGCTCTCGAGCTCCTTGCAGCTTTCAAACACCGACGAATGCTCGATCATCGTTGTGACGATCTTATTGCCGCGCTTCTTCCTCGCCCTTGCCGCGCCGAGCACCGCAAGGTTATTCGCTTCCGTGCCGCCGCTCGTAAAGACGATCTCGTTATCATCGGCTGCGCCAACGGACGCCGCGACTATCCTTCTCGCCCTTATCAGCTCATGCTCGGCGTCGAGCCCCTTTGAATGGAGCGACGACGGGTTGCCGTAAACGCTGTTTATTATATTCATAATTGCCTCGCCGGCTTTTGGCGAGACTCTTGTTGTCGCGCTGTTGTCAAGATAGATATCCAAACGCGCACCTCCGGATATACTTCAGAATAAGGCTGTTAAACCATGCTCTATTATACAACAAACTTGTTACAAAATAAAGTCAAAATCCAACATTTTTTTAATTTTTCCATAATGTTCTAAATTACGAGAAAAAATGCCCGTTCAGTGTATATTATTTCACATTTTCGGAATAATAGCAATGTGCAAAACAAACAAACTATTACGCCCGATCGAAAATTTATATAGAAAGAGGTAGCAAATGGAAATTTCAAAGAAGGAATATTCCGAGCTTACTAAAGAAAAATCGCCGAACAGTACATTGCTTATCAACTGCCTGTGGGCATTTTTTATCGGTGGGCTGATCTGCACGGCAGGTCAGGGGTTTACCGAGATGTACAAATACTTCGGCGCAGCCGAACAGGACGCGCGAACATGGACGTCGATAACGCTCGTATTCGCAGGCGTTTTGCTGACAGCGCTCGGACTTTACAGCAAGCTCGCAAAGAAAGCCGGCGCGGGAACGCTCGTGCCGATCACGGGCTTTGCAAATTCCGTGGCAAGCCCCGCCATCGAGTTCAAATCGGAGGGCTTTGTCCTCGGTCTCGGCGCGAAGATGTTCACCATCGCCGGACCCGTCATCGTTTACGGCACTCTCGCCGGAGTTATCTACGGCGCGATCCTGCTGCTGTTTCATATAAGCTAAAACAAGCAAAAAAGGAGCGTTTTTTTGACGCTCCTATATTATTTCACTCATATATATTTTCGATTTGGATTTTCAATGAACAAATTGTAATGTTTTTTAAAAGAATTTATGGCGCGGCGGGCAGTCGCCCGCGGGCAATTACGCGTTTTCAGTTTGTGCAATGCACAGCTTTTTCGCCGCGCGGCTCGGCGTGCCCGGCACGCCTACTTTGTTATGGCGCAGAGATGAAGTTTTTTTTAGAAATGCACTTTAGATTATCGTATACATCAGCGCCATTATCACGGCGGGGTCTGCGCCGTCCTCCGAGAGGAGGATTATCAGCAGGATAATGAGAGTTTTTTCCTTGTCGTCAAACAGACGCTCCAAAAGACCCGGCTGACGCGCGCTTTGTTCATCGGTGCTAATACTGCCGGAGTCGGCGTTTTCAATGGGCTGTTCTGTTTTTTCGATCCTTGCGCTGCTCCCTGCTGCGGGCGGCACGGTCGTCACGGGAACAGACCGCGCAGGCGTTCGCCGTCTGTACATTGCCCTCGCGCTGTTGACTGCCTCCGCCTGCATTCTTTCCATTTCAGTCATACATAAGCCTCCGCTCAGAATAGTTCAAGCAAGCCGTTGTCCTTCAGCAGCGGCACTATGCGTATTATCCGCAGTATTTTTATCGCCTGTTCGAGCTTTTCCTGACGCTCCCTGCTCAAAAAAGGCTTTACGGCATACAAAAGGCGCGTCGTATCGTCCTCGCCCTTAAACGCGTTTATCAGCGGCATGAACTTCATCACGGCAGGCAGCATATCGGCGGCGTTTGAGAGATCAAAGGCGTTCGTACTCTGCGGCTCTGGCGCAGGCGGCGGCTGCGTCGTTTGAGCGGACTGACCGAACAGTCCGCTCAGAGCCTTTATCTGCTCCATCGTTCCGGGGTCGGAGAGCAGCTCGCTTATCTGGCTCGATATATCGCTCATTTTTTCGACAGGCTCTTTATCAGCGCCTGAGCCTGCGGCGAATCGAGCAAACGCTTAGCGGCTTCACCGTCGGCGAGTACCTTTCTGAGCTGCTCCGACTGCTGCGGCGTGAGCTTTGACATTATTTTTTTCAGGTCGCCGCTTTGCGCAGCTTTTTTCAGCTCCTCGGGCGGGCTGCCGACCGCTGCGCCGGCTTTCTGTGCGAGCTTATCGACGCTGCTGTTGTTTTTGCCGTTGACGTTCATATTGATCTCCCCTTCGTATAAATTATACCGCACTACCATAATATGCCGCGCAGCAAAAAGTATGACAAAAAATCGCTGTCGAAAACTTTGAAATGGTATTGCAATTGCATTGCCGTTTATTGTATAATGCTAATTGGTACTTTCAAAACCGACCTGTCAAATATTCCCTCGAAAAGGAGACTTCCGCATAATGAAAAAAATTCTGAAGGGTGTTATAAATACATTTCTTTTCCTTATCATCGCAGCGATAGTGCTTATCGGTGCGGGCTTGATCTATCTCACGGTAAACGAGTACTCGCCCGAAGCGTCACAGAGCGTTGATATATTCGGCTCGCCCACGACGAACGTTTCGCCCGGCGATAAGATCAAAGTGATGACGTACAACATCGGCTTCGGCGCGATGGACAACGAACAGGATTATTACCTTGACGGCGGCAAGTCTGCTATGCCCGGCACAAAAGAAAGCATAACCGAAAACCTCGACAAGATGACGAAGCTCTGCGTCGATCAGAAGGCGCACGTCAACTTCTTCCA